>JADLGX010000168.1 GCA_020849095.1 Candidatus Eiseniibacteriota bacterium | reverse complement strand
TTTCGCCGATCACCACCTCGCGTTCGGGATGCATGAGGCGGATGGCGCCGAGGTTTCGCTCGACCCACGGCAGCGCGTCGTCGTTCAGCGCGCCGTTCCACAGCGGGTGCAGGTGCGTGAAGACGTAGTCGCACTCCAGCGCGATGGCGCGGCTCTCTTCCTTGTTCCAGAAGTTGAAGTCGTCCGCGGTGCTCACGGGAACCTTCGTGCGGGCGCGCATCTCGCGGATGTACCCGATCAGCCGTTCCGAAGGCAGGCGGATGCCGGCCCAGTGAATCTGCGTCTCGTTGCCGACGGCAATCGCCAGCACGGTGCCCGGATTGAGGCGCGCGTGGCGCACGGCTGCTTCGATCTCGGCGCGATTGTGCTTCACGGCCTCGGGAAAGCGCTCGATGACGGCGCCCGTCGAATCGCGGCGGTCCTCGGCCGCGAGCGACAGCCCGAGCACGATCTTGGTGCGCGACTTGGTCTCGCGGATCGTGGCGAGCAGCGTGTCCGCAGTGCCGATGGAGCCGTAGATGCGCAGCAGGCTCCAGTGCTTCGACATGATCGCGAGATCCTCGCGCATCTGGGCGCGCGTGGGCGAGAGCGCTCCGGGGCGCTGGCCGTCGCGATGCGGACCATAGGCGACCGCCTCGCCGATCCAGCGATCGCCGTCGAACGCGCGGAACGGACGCACGACGAATGGCGACTGCCGCGGATAGGCGGCGGCATGGGCACGCGGCCGCGTGCGGGCGACGGCGGTGGCACCGGCGCCCATCAGCAGGAGAAGCGCGATCGAAGCGGCCAGCACGAATCCTCGTTCCATCATCGCAGCACGATCACCCGCGCGGACGCGGATGCCTCCCTGGTGGTGAGCTTGGCCAGGTACACACCCGGCGCCACTCGCTGTCCCTCTTCGTCGCGGCCGTCCCAGGCCAGTTCGTGCGTGCCGGCGCTCATCGCACCGTCCGCCAGCGTGCGAATCCTGCGGCCCGTCACATCGTGCAGCGTCAGGCGCACCGCGCCTTCGCGAGCGAGCGCGCAGCGCAGCATCGTGCCGCCGCGCGCCGGATTGCGGCCGCCGAGCGCGAGCGATACACCCTCGCCACCCGCTGGCGCTTCGTCATCCACGCCGAGGAACGCCGAAGGCCACGCGCGGAACGTGAACGCGTCGAGGACCGCTTCCTGCGTGGTCGTGGGCGGCCCGGTCACCTGCCACATGTTGATGTGCACGCGCGGCTGGTCCGGGCGCGGGATGTGCGGCCCGGTGTACGTCCAGGAGTGGATCGTGGTGGCGGGCGTTTCGTTGTTCACCCCGCCGCGCCAGCTGCGGTAGTCGATGCGGTCCGGCCGCCAGCGGATGGCGTGCGACGTCACTTCGTCCACGGCGAACGTGACGGTGAACTGGCGGCGGTTGCCGGCCCAGTCCCACGGCTGCGTCACGAACTGCGCGTTGGGTCCGCCCGCGACGCCCCAGCGGCTGAACTCGATGTCGGCTTCGTTGTAGGGGTTCCACCACAGGTAGCCGTTGTCGAAGCACGGGCCGTACTCCCAGAGGAAGAGCCCGAGCACGGTGGTGGGCTCGAACGTGTCGAGCCGGCCTCGCGTGGTGAAGATGTAGTCGCCGTAGCCCAGCGGCGTGTCGAGCGCGATCTCGGAGCTGTACCAGGTGGCGCCGATCTTCTTGATCGCCATGTGCAGGCGGTCGTTCGCGTCCACCCACGCCACGTCGCTCGAGCTCGAGAACGAGTTCGGCCCCGGTCCGTAGACTCCCGTGCCCTTCACGCGCCAGTTGCGTCCCGAGAAGGCGAGCGTGCGTCCGCTCGGGAAGTCGTCCCACTGGTGCGCGTCCAGACTGGGCGTGGTCTGCTTGACGAAGGTGACCTGGTCGAAGATCGCGTCGCGCTGGACGTCCGTGGGGCCCTGCAGCACGGCGAGCACGAGCCGCGCGGACGCCGTGTTGGCGGGCGCGGCGGCGCTGGTGAACGAGAAGGGCAGGTCGGTGTCATGCGGCGAAACGGCCGTGGCCACGTCGTGCGACTCGTAGCTGATGAGCCCGCCGCCCGAGTTGCGCCACTCGATGTTGACGATGGCCTTCGATGTTCCGGCGAGCGGCCGCGACGAGGGCACGCGCACGACGCCCGTCACGTTCCAGCGATCGCCCGGCGAGGAGGTTTCCGGTTGCCAGAACGCGGAAATGTCCCAGCTGCCGGTGTTCGGTCCCGACACGCGCGCGGCCAGCCGGCCATGCGAGGCGGTGGTCGAGCTGCCGACCGAACCGAACTGGCTCCATCCGCCGAACACGTTTCCCGATTGGCCCACGATCTCGAAGCTCGGATTGGCCAGCATGCACTGTCCCGACGCCGCAGCCGGCGCCAGCGCGCAGAGCGCGGCGACCAGTGCGGCGGTGGAAATGGAATGGGCCTTCATGGGCACTCCACGGTTCGCTTCGGGGGACTTTGTGCGGCCATCGGACAAAGATGTTAACCCACGAGGGCGGGCACCGAACGAAGTTTTTTCCTCCTTTTTGGGTGCCCGAATGCCCGCGGAGAGGGGCGTTCACGGCCGCCGGGGCGATTGGGCCGAACGGCCCAGCTTCAGAGGAGGGGCCGGCACCCGATACCCCCGGCCAAGACCCGCCACTCGAATGTCCCGGAGGATTTCATGAAGCCCAGCGCGCTGTTCGCGACCCTCGCGGTCGTGGCGTTCCTCTTTTCGTCGCTCCCGTCCGCCGCCGCCGTCCGCCCCTACGTTCGCGTCGGCTGGGGCGCCAACCAGCTGCGCCTGACCGACCTGGACGCCAGCATCCAGACCGGCGAGGAGTTCTTCCGAAGCTTCAA
>JADLGX010000167.1 GCA_020849095.1 Candidatus Eiseniibacteriota bacterium | reverse complement strand
GCCGAACCGCGTGGGCATGCGCATGAGCGTGGTGCCCGCCCACCACGACAGGTCGCCGCCGGCGGCCACGTCGATCGTGTCGCGCACGTCCATCACGATCATGTCGCGCACCAGTTCGACCAGCTGCGCCGCGGCGGTGCCGTGCGGCGGCAGGTTGGCGCCAAAGTCGCGGGTGTGACTCGAAAAGATCTCGGCCTGCCCCAGCGTGGAGCTGCTGTGCGCGAGCAGGTCGGCCAGCGAGGCGCGCGCGTCGGCCGGGCGCTCCGCGAGCAGCGCCCACACGGCGAGGTCGCTTCCCAGGTACGTGTGCAGCGAATCGGGCGTGCCGTAAGAGACCATGTGCAGTCCCGACCGCGCCCAGAGCCGCTCCGCGAGATCCGCGAGGCGCCCGGATTGCGCGGGCAGCACGCCGGTCGGGAATCCCACGTAGCAGTTTCCCCAGTCGCGGCCGACGCCGGCCCACGAGGGCGGCACGTCGGGGTGCCGCGTGCGAGCGAGTGCGGCGAGGAACGCGTCGCGATGCGCCGAGCCGTCGGCCAGCGCGGCATCACGGACGGCGGCATCCCCGGCACGGGAGGCGAGCGACGCGAGCGAAAACTGCCCGGCGATCGCCCAAGCGTCGTTGCCCACGAGCGGACCGCGAACGAGTTCGGCGTCGCGGGGATCGCCGAAAGGCAACAGCCCCGGCCAGTCCACGCGAATGGCCTCGGCCACCTTGGCCGAAAGCTGGCGCTGCTCCCTCAGCCACGCTCCGGCCTTCGCGGCGACCGGCAGGTATCGTCGCGACCACTCCGCGTCGGGTGGAAGGCCCGCCGCCTGCTCGAACGCCCACATGGCCTGGCCGGTGCCGTCGAGCTGGCCCTGCTGCGACAGCAGCGCGCCCCTCGGCAGCTGGTAGCGCGCCAGCGTGAGCGCGTCCTGGCGCGCCAGTTCGCTGAAGCCCGCGATCGCCAGCGCGCGCACCACGCGGGCGCCGTCGCGCAGCCACGTGTCGCGGTACTGGAACGGGTTGCCCATCGGCACCCAGCCCTCGCCCGAGCGTTCCTGTCCCTGCAGCAGCGTCACGATGGCGGCGCGGTACGCCTGGTTGACGAGCGAGTCCGGCGTGCTGAGCACCGCGCCGCGGGCGAACCAGTCGCGCCACGCGGCGCGCGTGCGCGAGGCGTGCGCGTCGTGGCGCATGCCCTTCGCGATGCGCGCGGCCTCGGCATCGCCCACGGGGCGGTCGCTCAACCACAGTTCGAGCGGCTCATCGCAGGCCGCATCGGCCGTGAGCCTCTCCTGCGGCCCCGCGCCCGCCGAGACGCGCCAGCGCGACGGCTCCGCGAGCGCGCCCAGGACGAGGGCGCCGCGGGTGACTCTTCCGCTCTCCCACGTCCATGCCGCCGCGGGCGCAGGCACCGCGTCCCAGGGCCGGAAGTGCGGCCCGGTCAGTTCGTCGCGCGCCACCATCCGCACGCCGATCGCCGAAGGCCCGCCGGCGCGGCGGCTCGCGGTGACGCGCACCGACGCCACCAGCAGCGTGTCCGTGGCGCCGGGTACCGCGAGCGCGGCCGCCTCGAAGTGCACGGAATCGCCGGCGGTGGTCATCCACCAGTGCGCGATCGGCACGCCGTCGGCCTCGAAGTAAACCGGCGAGACCGCCACCGGCTCGCTCGTCTCGAGCTTCCACTCGAAGCCCGCGTCCCCGGCGCCGAGCTGGCTGCCGTGGCCGGCCTGGAACGCGCGGCGCATGCCGGGGTAACCGAGCGCGGCGAGCGAGTGCGCGTAGTACTCCGGCAGCACGAGCACGCCGGCCGAAGGCGCCGGCGTCGGCGCGGGCCTTCCGCAGCCGGCGAGCGCGAGCGCCATGGCGCCGGTCATCACCAGCAACGGAATCGTGCGGAGGAGCGGGCGTGGGAACATGGGGCGCGATACTAACGGCCCTGATGGCGGGCGGACAACAAAACCGGACCCGGATGAGGTTCCGTCCGGGCCCGGTCGTGTCGCGTTTCGGCGCGGCTACTTGAGGCTGGCGAGCGAGTACATGCGCTCGACGTTCCCCTGCACCCACGCCTTGAGGTTCTCGATGTCCTGCTCGCGGCCCGGACGCGGCTTCACGGCTCCGCTCTCCTTGTCGCGCGCCACGAGATGGGCGAAGCGCCGCTGCATGCCGAGGAAGTCCTCGATCGCAGGACGCTCGCTGGCGTTCCTCTCACAGTCCTTGACCGATCCGCCCTTGCCCTTCTCCCAGACGAAAGCCGGGAAGACGCCGCTGCGGGCGCCCAGCAGGGCCAGCTCGACGGTCTGGCCGTCTTCGAACTTCCAGCCGCTGATGCACGGCGCGGGCACGAAGATGACCGCCGTTCCCTCGACTTCGAGGGAGCGCTCGACCGTCTTCACGAACAGCTTGCCGTGCGCCGGCGACAGCTGCGCGACCATGCCCGCCCCCGCCGCGATGGCGAGGTGGATGTAGTCGAGCGGCGGGTTCATGTTGCCGGGCGCGCCTTCGGCGGGCGTGGTGCTGGTGTCCGCGTAGGGCATCGTGGCCGGGCTGTACTGGAACCCCGTGTTCGCGAAGATCTCGTTCACGAGGATCACGATCGTGACGCGCGCCCGGCGGTGAATCGTGTGCAGGAGCGTGCGCAGGCCGATCGAGAACGCGCCGCCATCGCCGCCGGTGCTGATGATCTGCACCTTGCGATCGAGGGCTCCGCAGTCCGTGAGCGCGTCGGCCACGTCACGCGTCGCTTCCGCGAGCGTGGGCGCCGACTCGAACACGTTGTGCAGGATGGCGAACGTCTTGCCGAAGTCGTCCGACGAGTCGTCGCCGCGTCCCCACGCCACGACGTTCGGGAACGCCAGCGTGGACACCTCGGCGCACGACGTGCCGATCGTGAAGATGGTCTTCACGCCGTTGTCGGTGACGCGCCCGATGTTCTGGAACGCGACCGACTCCATGCAACCCGGGCACAGGGTGGAACCCGCGCGGAAGCAACTGTCCTTGAGTGCGACTTCCTTGAAGCTGCTCATAGCCGCGCTCCTTCGTGGAAGACCATGTAGGGCTGGCGCGGCGTCGTGGTGATGGCGTCACGCGCCTCGTCCAGCATCGCCTCCCAGGTGGCCTCGGACACGTCGGCGCCGCCCATGCCGGCGAACGCGCTGACGATCCTCGGCTGCGGCTCGATGCCCGACAGAGCGTCGGCCACGTCGAGCGTGAGATGACCGCGTCCCGAGTGATGCGCCTGATTGACGACCAGCACGACCTTGGCGCGCTTCAGCTTCTCGCGATACGCGTCGCGCGGGAACGGATTGAGCAGGCGCAGCGCGAGTCCGGAAACCTTCAGACCGTGCTTGGCCGCCCACGCTTCACGCACCGACTCGAACGTGCCGTAGTCCGGACCCATGCCGACGACGGCGATGTCCACCGGCCCTTCGGCCGGCCACGCGGTCTCGTCGAAGAACTGGAGCCCCGGACGCCCGAACGTCTTCTCGAAGTCCGCCCCGATCTGCGGAAGCACGTCGAGCACGCGTTCGATGCGGCGCTTCTGGTTGATCTTGAAGCCCTGGAAATGGCGCGACGTGACACAGTTGCCCATCGCGGTGTCGCCGTTGATGAGGCCCGGCAAGGGGCAGGGCTGCATCCAGCGGTCCTGGAACTCGTGGACCGCCGCGTCGGATTCGACGGTGAAGCGCGCGTTGCGATGGCTGTCCTTGATGCCGTAGTAGCCGGGCATCGTGGGCGTGAGGATGTCGTGGTGCATGCCCAGGCAGGGCGACTGCAGCACGGTGTCGTAGATCTGCTGCTTGCCGCGCGCGCAGATCTGGATGAAGCCGTCGTCCCGGTGCGCGAGCGCGTCCGAAGGATCACCCTCGATGCACAGCGGGAAGTTGGCCGTCGCGCGGTACACGTTGATGATCATGACGTTGCCGAGACCCGAGGCGCCCAGCGAGCGCGTGGTCTCCGTCATGTGGTCGAGCCCGACCGAGCTGGTGGCCGTGGAGAGGATCAGGTCGCGGCAGGCCGCCGCGGCGCCGACCATGTAGTCCGCCACCGCGTGCTCGGCTTCGAGCAGCTTGACGCGCTTCTTGGTGCCCTTCTGCGCGCCGACCTTGGCCGCCACGGTCTCGATCCACTTGGTCGAGGGCGTGATCGGGAAGCCGGGATAGATGAGAGCGCGCCACATCTGCAGCGTGGCGATCGCCGCCGCGGTGTTGCCGTCGGCGGTGACGTTCTCCTGTTCCGGGTAGAACGGAATGTGGGCGGCCTTCACACGTTCGAGCTTGAGGATGTCGTACCGCTCACCCCCCGGCGTCGCGACGTGGGAGACGGTCCCGTTTTCGATGCCGATGGAGCTCATGAGCGGGCCTCCTCGGCGTGGGAGTCGTCCCACACCTCTTCGTACTTGCCTTCGGTGAAGAGCTTCTCCGGGCAGACGGCGATGCACTCTCCGCAGAGCTTGCAGAACGCGCTCACGTCCGCGCCCGTGACGAGCACACCGCGCTCTTCGTCGGGCTGGAACCGGATGATGCCCTCGGGGCAGTTCGTGATGCAGTGCGAGCAGCCCGTGCACGCCTTGTTCGGGTCGTTGAACAGCAGCCGGAAGCCGCTGCGCGCGAACGCCGCCGTGTGGTTGGTCTGCGACAGCCGCAGACGGGTCTGCGCGCCGACCGGCAGTTCGCCGTAGCCGGCGAAGGCCGTGGTGGCGTGATCGCCCGGGCGCGCCTCGTCGAACACGCCGACCTGGATCGACTGCTTGGTCGCGTGCAACGCCTCGCGGTTGCGCTCGAGCAGCACCTCGGGGATGCGGCGCTTCTTGAGCTGGCCGAGGAACATTCCGACGACCTCGTCGAAGTCCAGGCCGCCGATCGCCTCGGTCATGGCGACGTACGCCGACACGTTGCCGATCGGGTGCTTGAGGTACTTGGTGCCGATGTCGTCACCGGGAACGGTCATGACGCGGCCGGAAAGGTGGAAGTGCTTGGCGCACTCCTCGGGCGTGCGGCGCGTGTTGAGCACGAACGTGCCGCCGTGCGGGACGCCGCCGGCGAAATCCACGGTCTTGCCCGTGACTTCGTCCATCAGCAACGTGATCACGGGGCGCGTCACTTCGCAGCCCACGTCGATCGGCTTGGCGCTGACCCGCAGGAACGAGCGGATGTTGGCGCCGCGACGGGCGGAACTGAAGAAGGGCCATTCCTGGACGTGAGTCTGGGGAAGAGAAGAGAAGAGGGCGGCGAGGCTCTGGAATGCCAGAACCAGCCCGCCGCCGGCCTTCCCGTCTCCACGGACCTCGAGCGCAGTCGTCTCGAGGATCTGGCGCGGGTCGAGCGTTCTCATGGCCGGCCTACTTCTTACGCCAGAGAATGGCCTTGCCCGGACAATCTGTCATGATTTGCTGAACTCGTGGCATGAACGACTCCTCGAGGTCCCAGTTGTAGACCTCCGCCACTTCCTCGTCTTCGACCTTCCGAAACGCCTGCGGCACCGCCTTCATGCAGTCGCCACATTCGGTGCAAAGGTCTTGATCAACAAAGAATTCGGGCAGCTTGCCCATCGCGTTCTCTCCTCTTGAGGGTCGGCGTATTCCACTCCCAACCGGCGGAATCGCCGGGCGCTTCCCAATCCCTCGCATAACCTATGCTAGGAAGTTGGATCGACAGACAATTCACGGAAGCCGGAACTCGTTCACTGTTGGGAGGACGTGCTAAGCCATGGCTGGTCATGCGCAGACCCGTGCACTCACTTCGCTGCCCCAGGAATCGTCGGGCATGCTGAGCCGCCGGCGCTTTCTCTTGAGCCTCGGCCTGCTCGCCGGAGCGAGCGTCGCCGCCCCGTTCTTCCATCGGGACTCCCGCGCCGGGCTCACCCGCGTCGAGACCTCGCGCGCCGGCCTGGGCACGTGGATCCGCGTGGTCGCGCAGCACCACGACTCGCGCGTCGCCGACCGCGCCGTGGCCCGCGCGTTCGCCGCGATCGCCGCCGTGGACGAACGGATGAGCATCCATCGCGCGGACAGCGAGCTGTCGCGCGTCAACGCCGCCGCCGGAGAGGGCGCGGTCGCGGTCAGCCGCGAGCTGCTCGACGTGGTCGAGCGCGCGCGCGCCGGCGCCGTCGCCTCGAACGGCGTCGTGGACCCCACCGTTCTTCCCCTGATGCGGCTGTACGGCTTCTACGCTTCGGGCCGCAGCCACCTGCCCACCGACCGCGAGATCGCCGCGACGCTCGAGAACGTGGGTGAACGCCACATCGTCCTCGACCGCGCCGCCGGAACGCTGGGCCTGGCCCGCCGCGGCGCCGCGCTCGACCTGGGCGCCATCGGCAAGGGCTTCGCGCTCGACCAGGCGGTCGCCGCGCTGCGCGCCGAGGGCATCGAGTCCGGGCTCGTGGACGTGGGCCGCAACGTGTACGGGATCGGCCGGCCCTCCGCGGACGCGGACGGCTGGGCGGTCGGCGTGCTGCATCCCACGACCGGCGAAGTGGACCGCGTCTTCCACCTGCGCGACTCGGCGGTGGCGACGAGCGGCAACTACGAACAGTGGAGCGATCTCGACGGCGTCCGCGTGGGCCATCTGCTCGACGCGCGGCTCGGCCGTCCGGCCAGCGCGCGATTGAGCGCCAGCGTTCACGCGCGCACGGGCATGGACTCGGACGAAGGCTCGTCCACCGCTTTCCTGCTCGGACCTTCCGGAGAAGGCGCGCTCACGCAAAGACTCGAAACCCACTACATCGGATGAGCGCCATGACCCAGGCAACAGGCTCCCTGCACACCTTCGGGCGCGGGGGCGTTCATCCGGATCCTCACAAGGGCGCCACGTCGGGCCGTGAGATCGAGGACCTGCCCGCTCCTTCCGAGGTGGTGCTTCCGCTGCTGCAGCACCTCGGCGAGCCGGCCGAGCCCTGCGTGAAGAAGGGCGAACTGGTGCGCCGCGGGCAGAAGATCGCCGAGGGCGGCAAGACCGGTGTTCCGCTGCACGCCCCCATCAGCGGCAAGATCAAGCCCGTGGACAAGCGTCCTCACCCCACCATGGCGGTCGCGCCGTCGCTCGCGATCGGCGGCAACGCCGAGGCCGGGCCCGAACTGGAGTTTCCCGAGGACCCCGCGTGGCGCGACCTGCCGCTCGAGGAGTCGCTCGAGCGCGTCCGCGAGGCCGGCATCGTCGGCCTGGGCGGCGCGGCGTTTCCCACGTGGCGCAAGCTGCAGTTCGCGCGCGCGGCAAAGGTGGACCTGCTCGTGATGAACGGCGCCGAGTGCGAGCCGTACCTGACCGCGGACTACCGCGTCATGCTCGCCTGGCCCGCCGAGATCGTCGAGGGCTCGGTGCTCATCGCGAAGATGGCGGGCGCCACCCGGGTGCTGATCGGCGTGGAGTCCGACAAGCCCGACGCGATCACCGCGCTCTCCAAGGCCGCGGCCGCGCTGCCCACGCGCGACATTCCCGTCGAGATCGTGCCCTGCGTGGCGCGTTATCCGCAGGGCGCCGAGAAGCAGCTGGTCTTCGCGGTGTCGGGACGCACCGTGCCCAATCGCCAGCTGCCCTCGGCGGTCGGCGTGCTGGTGCAGAACGTGGCCACCGCGCACGCCGTGTACGAGGCGATCCGCTTCCGCCGGCCGCTTCTCGACCGCATCCTGACCGTGACCGGGCCCGGCATCGTCACGCCGCGCAACGTGCGCGCGCCGCTGGGCGCCTCGCTTTCCGACATCGTCGAGTTCTGCGGCGGGCTCGCGCCGGGCACGTCCCGCATGATCGCGGGCGGACCCATGATGGGACGCGCGCTGCCCCGGCTCGACGTGCCGCTCATCAAGGGCATGAACGGGCTGGTGCTGCTCACGGGGCGCGGCCCGCTCGAGGACGGCTTCGGGCCGTGCATCCGCTGCGGCCGCTGCCTCGACGCCTGCCCGCTCGGGCTCGAACCCGACCAGGTCTCCGTGCGCGTCGAAGTGGGGCGCACGCTCGACACCGAACCGCACGGCGCGCTCGACTGCTACGAGTGCGGCTGCTGCAGCTACGTCTGTCCGTCCTCGCGCCCGCTCGTGCAGTTCATGCAGGTCGCCAAGGCGGCCCTGCGGCGCGCCGCCGCCACGAGGAGCGCGTCATGAGCGACACGACGCAGCAGTTCGTCCTCTCTCCCGGTCCGCACCTGCACACCGAGGAATCCACCTCGAAGATCATGTGGTGGGTCAACGGCTCGCTCGCTCCCGCCGCGCTGTGGGGAGTGTTCGTGTTCGGGCTCGGCGCGCTCGCCGTGATCGTCGCCGCGATCGCGGGGTCGGTGCTCACCGAGTACGCCGCGCAGCGCGTCATGGGCCGCCGCCCCACGCTCGGGGACGGCAGCGCGGTGTGCACCGGGCTGCTCATGGCGCTCACCGTGTCGCCCAACCTGATCTGGTGGCAGGCGTTCCTCGGCGGCGTGTTCGCCATCGCGCTCGGCAAGATGATCTTCGGCGGGCTGGGCTTCAACCTCTTCAACCCGGCGCTGCTCGGGCGCGCTTTCCTCATGGCGACGTTCCCGCTGCAGATGACTTCGGGCTGGGCGGCGCCACGGCCCTGGTTCGGCGCGCCGCTCGACGCGGTCACCACCGCCACGCCGCTGGCCGTGCTCAAGGAGCAGGGCCTCGAGGCCGCGATCCGGCTGGTGCAGAGCCCCGTCGGGCTCTGGAACGCGCTCGCGCTGGGCTTCCGCCCCGGCTCGATCGGCGAAGTCTCGCTGGTGCTCATCGCGCTCGGCGCCGGCATCCTGCTGGCGCGGCGCATCATCACGCTGGCGATTCCGCTCAGCGTGATCGCGGGCCTGCTCCTGTCCACGCTGCACACCGGGCTGCCGGTGCTGCACCTGATGAGCGGCGGGCTGTGGCTGGGCGCCTTCTACATGGCCACCGACTACGTCACGTCGCCCAGCGTGACGCGCGCGCAGATCGTGTTCGGCCTGATGATCGGCGTGCTCACCGGCATCATCCGCGTGTACGGCGGCTATCCCGAGGGCATCTGCTACGCCATCCTGATCGCCAACTCCATGGCGCCCGCGCTGGACCTCTGGTTCAAGCCCAAGCGCGCCGCCATCGCGGGGAGCCCGTCATGAGCGAACTGGTCCACATCGACGGCGCCCCGCGTCCCAAGGCCGACCCCAAGGTCATCGCGGGCATCGCCATGAACCTGGCGCTCGTGTGCGCCGTCAGCGCCATCGTGCTGGGCGGCGTGTACGTGGGCACCGAACGCTACCAGCGCATGGCGCGGCTCGAGGGCGAACGCACCGCCGTGGGCGCCCTGCTGCAGCTGGGGCCGGGCTCCGAGGTGACCGAGGTCGAGCAGTACCTGGACGCGGCGAAGAACGAAGTGCTCTACCGCGCCCGCGAGTACGGCAACGAGGCCGCGCCGGTGCGCGCGCGCGTGTTCTCGCTCTCGGGCGAGCTGCGCGGCAGCAACGACGACGCCGGCGCCGAGCCGCCGGCGGGACTCGAGCCGCTCGGCCGCATGTTCGTCGCGCGCGAGAACGGCGCGCTCGCCGGCTTCGTGCTGGAGGGTGAATCGCGCGGCTACAAGAACCGTATCCGCTTCTTCGTGGCGCTCGACTCGTCGCTCGCCGTCCAGGGCGTGCGCGTGCTCGAACACGAGGAGGATCCCGGCCTGGGCGCCGAGATCGCGACGCCCGTCTTTCGCGCGCAGTTCACCGGCCGCACGCCGGACGAGATCGCGGCGATCGGCGTGACGCGCGACCCCATGCCCGAGGACTGGCACGCGGCGCTCGCCGCGTACGCCTCGTCCACCGGCGCCGAGGCGCCGGCGGAATGGCGCACGCTGGTGCAACGCGAGCGAGGCAAGCCCATCTACGCCATCACCGGCGCGACCATCTCGAGCCGCGCGCTGACGCGCGGCGTCAAGGGCGCGGTGGACCACTTCCGGCGGCGCTGGTCGCTGCTGGCGCCGCAGCTCGAACCGGCAGGAGCCGCCAAATGAGCGAGACGACCGAAAAACCGCCCGGAGCGCTCCAGCTGCTCTTGAACGGCATCTTCAGCGAGAACCCGGTCTTCCGGCTCGCGCTGAGCCTGTGCCCCGCCGTGGCCGTCACCACCACGGTGGCGAACGGCTTCATCCTGGGCGTCGCCGTGCTGGCCGTGCAGGTGCTTTCCAGCCTGACGGTGGCCATCGCGCGCGGCGTGATCCACCCGCGCGTCCGCATTCCGGTCTACACGATCATCATCGCCGTGTGGGTGAGCGCCATCGACATGACGCTGGCCGCGTTCGTTCCCGCGCTCTACGCGCAGGTCGGGCTCTACATCAAGCTCATCGTGGCGTTCGCCATCATCATCTCGAGGCTCGAGGTGTTCGCCTCGCGCCAGCCTCTGGTGCCGTCGTTCTGGGACGCCATGGGCATGGGGCTCGGCTTCATGCTCGCGCTCATGGTGATCGGCGCGCTGCGCGAGGTGCTGGGCGCCGGAGCGTTCTTCGGGATTCCGCTGTTCAAGACCAAGCCGCTGCTCTTCTTCGCGCTTCCCGCGGGCGGCTTCTTCTCGATCGCCCTGCTGATGGCGTTCTTCAACGTGCTCGAACGCAAGCTCACCGGCGGAACGTCCAAGCCGGCCGCGGGAGGCCACCATGGGTGAGCGTCTGCGGTCCCTGCTGGCGCCACTGGCGCCGTTCGCGCTGATCGCCGGCCTGCTGCTGGCGCTGCCGCTGCTTCAGCCGCGCGCGCGCGCGGCCGACGGCGGCAACGCCATCGAGAGCGTCCGCATCCAGACGCCCGACCGCGTGAAGGTCACGTTCCGATCGCCGCTCACGCCCGCGCAGTCGGCGGCCGCGAACTTCCGGCTCGCGGAGGCCGCGGCGCCCGACGCTCCCATGGAGATCAAGGGCGTCGAGATGAGCGACCGCGTCGTCACGATCACCGCCGGGCAGGCGCTCCATCCCACCGAGAGCTACCGTCTCGACGTGGTGGACCCGCCCATCCAGCACGACATGAAGCCGTCGGCGTGGGCGGTGCTCGTCACGCTCTTCCTGTCGTCGGCCCTGATCAACAACTTCGTGTTCACCCGCTACCTGGGGCTGTGCATCTTCTTCGGCGTCTCCAAGAAGCGCGATGCGGCCGTGGGCATGGGCGTCACGTTCACGGCCGTCATGATCTTCACCGCCATGGTGTCGTGGGCGGTGGACACGTTCGCGCTGCAGCCGCTGCACCTGGGCTTCCTGCAGATCCTCGTGTTCATCGGAACGGTCGCGGCCGTGGTGCAGTTCCTGGACACCATGCTGCGCAAGACCCACCCGGCGCTGCACAAGAGCTTCGGCGTGTACCTGATGCTGATCACCACCAACTGCATCATCCTGGCCGTGCCCCTGATCAACGCGCAGGGCCGGGTCTCGGCGATCGAGGCGCTGGTGCTGGCGCTCGGCTCGGGACTGGGATTCGCGCTCGCGTTGTTCCTGATGTCGTGCGCCCGCGAGAAGCTCGAGCTGGCGCGCGTTCCCAAGGCATTCGAAGGCCTGCCCATCGCGTTCGCGCTCGCCGGACTGTTCGCGCTCGCGTTCATGGGCTTCTCGGGCCTGGACTTCTTCCGGTGAGCCGCTCATGACCTCCGAATCCCTCCAGACAGCGGCGTACGGACTGGGCGTCTTCAGCGGGCTCGGCCTGCTGTTCGGCGTCGCTCTGGGCGCCGCCGCCGAACGCTTCAAGGTGCAGGGCAACCCGCTCGTGGACCGCGTGCGCGACAAGCTGCCGTCCGCCAACTGCGGCGCCTGCGGATTCGCCGGGTGCACGGCGTACGCCGAAGCGGTCGTCGAGCGCGCCGACGTCTCCCCCAGCCTGTGCATTCCCGGCCGCGAGTCCGTGGCGCGCGCCGTCGCGGAGCTGACGGGCAAGGACGCCGGTTCGGTGCAGGACCGCGTGGTGGTCATGACCTGTCACGGCACGAGCGCCTACGCGCGCGACGAGGCCGAGTACGCCGGCATTCCCACGTGCAGCGCGGCGGCGCTCGTGTTCGGCGGGCCGCGCGCCTGCAAGAACGGCTGCCTCGGGCTCGCCGACTGCGTGCGCGCCTGCCCGTTCGACGCGCTGTTCATCAACACGGGCGGCATCGCCCAGGTGAACACCGACAAGTGCACCGGCTGCGCCGTGTGCGTGTCGGTGTGCCCCAAGGACCTCTTCCGCCTCTATCCGCGGGCCCGGCGCATCGAGCTCTCGTGCAAGGCGGTGGACAAGACCACCGTGGTTCGCTCCACGTGCATGGTGGGCTGCACGACGTGCCGCAAGTGCGTCTCCAAGTGCCCGGCGGGCGCGATCACGTGGGACGGCCGTACGATCCTCATCGACCACGAGGCCTGCATCGCCTACGGTCCCAGTTGCAACGAAGCCTGCTCCGACATCTGCCCGAGCGTGATCCTGCACCGGGTCGGGCAGTCGCCCCGTCCGGAGCTCGTCGAGATCGCCGAACCCTCAGGAGTCTGACTCTATGGAAACCCGCACCGAGGTGCTTCCCGCCAATGCGGCGCCGGAAACTCCCATGCGTTCGCTGGTGATCGCGATCGCCGGAAGCGGCGGCGACGGTGTCGCGCTGATCGGCGACCTGCTGCTCAAGATGGCCGCGCACCAGGGCCTCTACGGCATGCTCGTGCAGTCGTACGGACCGCAGATCCGCGGCGGCGAGTCCGCCGTCGTGCTGCGCATCGGGGACCGCGAGATCTGCTACGAGGGCGACGACACCGACGTGCTGGTGTGCTTCAAGGTCTCCGACCTCAAGCGCTTCCGCGGCTCGGTCCACCTTCACGACGACAGCCTGCTCGTGCTCGAGGAAAAGGACGAGGGCGTGCTGCCCGACTGGCTCGGCGCCACGAAGCGCCCGGTGTTCCGCCACCCGTTCGCCACGTTCGACGGCGGCGTCGAGGTGGCCGGCGAGCCCAAGAACATGATGGCGCTGGCGCTGGTGTGCCGCGCGCTCGGCTGGCCCGAATCGCTGGCGCAGCAGGCGCTCGCCGAGCGCTTCTCGCACAAGCCGGCGCTCGTCGAGCGCAACATGCCCACGTTCCGCAAGGCGTTCAATCTCGAGAACGTCCCCGCCATCACCAAGCTCATCGGGCACGGCGTGCCCCTGGTGGTGGAGACCGGCAACGAGGCCGTCGCGCGCGGAGCGATGGCCGCCGGGCTGCGGTTCTTCGCCGGCTACCCGATCACTCCGTCCTCCGAAGTCATGGAAACGCTCATCGACGAGCTGCCCGCCGTGGGCGGACGCATCGTGCAGGCCGAGGACGAGATCTCGGCGCTCGGCATGGTGGTGGGCGCCAGCTTCGGCGGCGTGCCCTCGATGACCGCGACCAGCGGACCGGGGCTGTCGCTGATGACCGAAATGATGGGCCTGTCCAGCATGGCCGAGATTCCCACGGTCATCGTGGACTGCCAGCGCGCGGGCCCGGCGACCGGCATGCCCAGCCGCACCGAGCAGTCCGACCTCTATCACGCGATCTACGGCGGGCACGGCGACTTCCCGCGCGCCGTGCTGGGCGTGTTCGACGTGGTGCACGCGCGCGACGTCATGTTCCGCGCGTTCGAGCTGGCGGAGAACTACCAGCTGCCCGTGCTCGTGCTGTCCGACGCTTACGTGGCGCAGCGCCGCCAGATCCGCGACGGCGTCACCGACCGGCGCGACAAGCCGCGCCGCTGGCGATGGACGCCCGAGGACGGTCCCGCGCGCTTCCAGCTGTCGGGAGACCATCCGGTCAACGCGTTCCGCGTGCCGGGCACGCCGGGCGGCACGTACATGGCCGCCGGCATCGAGCACACCGAGGACGGCAACCCCACCGCCGATGCCGGCATGCACCAGAAGATGAGCGAGAAGCGCTTCGCCAAGCTCGAGGGCATCGCCGACGACACGCGCACCTGGGCGCGCACTCTGGGCAAGGCCGACGCGACCCGCGGCATCGTGGCGTGGGGCAGCAGCTACGGCATGCTGCGCGAGTGGGTGGCCGGCAACCCCGAATACCGCGTCTTCCTGCCCGAGATCCTGCACCCGTTCCCGCTCGAGGCGTTCGAGGAATGGCGCAAGGGGCTCGCCGAGACCACCACGGTCGAGCTGAGCTTCCAGGGCCAGTTCCACCGCTACCTGTGCAGCCTCACCGACATGACCGCCGTGCGCAGCATCGCGCGCAGCGGCGGTCTTCCGATGTCCATGCGCGAGTTGGGCTCACTGCTCGCCGCACCCGCGGCGAAGAAGGAGAAGGCATGAAGGCGAAGGATCTGCGCACCGAACTGCAGCCCGTGTGGTGCACGGGTTGCGGCGACTTCGGCGTGCTCAAGGGCCTCACGCAGGCGCTGGCCGACCTCGAAGTCGCTCCCGAAAAGCTGGCGGTGATCTCGGGCATCGGCTGCTCGAGCCGGCTGCCGGGCTACGTGAAGGCGTACTCGTTCAACACCATCCATGGCCGCGCGCTGCCCATCGCCACCGGGCTCAAGACCGCCCGCCCGGAGCTCACCACGGTCGTGGTCGGCGGTGACGGCGACGGCTTCAGTATCGGCCTGGGACACCTGCCGCACGCCATCCGGCGCGACGTGAACCTGACGTACGTCGTCATGGACAACGGCATCTACGGGCTCACCAAGGGACAGGCCTCGCCCACCACCGAGCTCGAGTCCAAGCGCAGCCGCGGTCTCGGCGGAAGCGACGAACAGCCGCTCAATCCCGTGCTGCTCGTGCTGAGCTCGGGCTGCGGGTTCGTCGCGCGCACGCACGCGGGCAACATGCCGCACATGCGCGAGATGTTCCGTCAGGCCATCGAGTACCCGGGCTTCTCGTTCGTGCACGTGCTCGCCGGCTGCGTCACCTACCAGCCGCGCGGCTATTCCGACCAGCTCCTGCAGCGCAGCTACGAGCTGCCCCAGGAGTACGACACCACCGACGCGGGCGCCGCGATCAACGCGGTGCGGGACGGGCGCTTCGCGCTCGGCGTCATCTACCGCCGTCCGCTGGGCGCCGCGGCGGTCGCGGCCGGCGCGACCGAGGACGAAGACTGGACTCCTCCGGACGCCGTGCTCAAGCAGGACCTGCCCACGGAGTGACGCCTTTTCCCGTGATTCGACGGCGCCCGCGGCCCTCTTCGGCCGCGGGCGTCGCCATTTGTCCCAAGACCTCTCGCGGGGGCACGGGCGGAGGCCATCCCGAAAATCCCCCTGAAACTCAGTGCGCACCCTGCCGATTTTTGATTCACTGCCCAACCACCGTCGTACCTGACGACGATTCAGGGAAGAAAGCCGCGCCGCAGGCGTACACAAGGTCGTGATTCCCGCCGCTTCACGATGCCTTCCCCCTCCACTCTCCGAGAGGGGCGGCACACGGACGGGGTCACACGTTCACGCGTCGTCCCGAGGTATGCACGGGTCCCCCACGGGCCCACTCCCCCCGACGCTGTTCCAGCCCAGGAGGAAACTCGTGTCCATCATGCCGAAGCCCCACTTCGCCCGGACGTTCGCTCTCACCGTCGTCGCCCTCGCCACGCTCGTGGCCGCGGCCCCGGCCTCCGCCAAGGAGTGGGTCCCCGGGAAGTACCTCGACCAGGCGATGTCACGCGTGATCACCAGCGTCCGCAAGGTGACCGACAAGACGGCCTACGGTCTCGACGACCAGAGCTCGTGCTTCATCGGCGCCTATCTCGAAGAGGGCAAGTCGGTCGGCGCGGCCACCATTCCGCTGACGGGCGGCACCGAGTACGCGTTCATCGCCGGCGGTGACGACGACGTCAACGACCTCGACATCGAACTGCGCGACGCGGACGGCGACGTGGTGGCCAAGGACGTCGAGAACGACTCCAACCCGGTCGTGGTGTTCACCCCCAAGGAAGACGGCAAGTACAAGGTCGTCATGAAGCTGGTCAGCACCAAGGCCAAGGGCAGCTTCGTGGCCTACGCCCTGCTCCGCAAGGGTGGGTACGACGTGCCGATCAAGAACCTCGAGACCGCTTGGACCAAGCTCCTGAACATGTGCGAGCGCATCAACGACAAGCTCGGCTGGGCCGCGTTCCACGACGGCGATGACGAGCTCTGCGTGATCGGTTCGATCATGCGTGAGGGCGAGACGCTGACGCAGGGCGGCATCGACCTCGAGGACCGTCCGTACGCCTTCGTCGGCGCCGCCGACGCACAGGCCAATGACGTGGACATCGCGGTCGCGGACAGCGACGGCGACGTGCTGGCCAAGGACACCGAGAACGACGCGATCCCGATCGTGCTCTACTCCAAGGGCGGCACGGTCAAGCTGAAGCTCTCGGACGTGAAGTCCAAGGGGGCGTCGCTGGTGATGGCCGCGGTGGTCAAGCTCAAGAGCAAGTAGCTTCGCGGCACCG
>JADLGX010000166.1 GCA_020849095.1 Candidatus Eiseniibacteriota bacterium | reverse complement strand
CGGTCCCAGGCCGGCGTGTAGCCGAAGGCGCGGCCGAAGAGGGCGGCGATCCCCTCGGGGAGCGGGAACTCGAAGATCAGCGTGCCGTGCCCGCCCAGCCAGTTGACGCGCGGATGCAGCAGGTCGATGCCGTGCCGGACAAACTGCCACGTGTAGTGGACCGTGTCCGCCTGCCGCCAGGAGTGCGGGTCGTCGAGCGGCCCGAACAGGTGCGGAAGGCGCAGCACGAACAGGCCCAGCAATGCCAGCGGCCACGCCCACGGGGCAAAGGGATTCCGGCGCTCGGGACCTGAAGACATGACGCTCCGCTAAGGGGTTGGGTTGCCGCGCAGTAGGGCCGGAGGGTGGGGGCACCGGATCGCGACGCTGATGGGAACACCTATCGGCGCACGGAAGAAACGCCATGATAGGAGATGAAACACACACCGACCAACCACTTCGTGCGCCCGCCCCCGAGAAGGGGTTTGCAGTGGGGCTCCCGCCCTCCTACCCTGCCCGCCCCGGCCCGTCCTCCTTGCTGCCCCAACCCCGCGCCGGGAACCGAGTTCAGCGCCTCGTGCCCGCCGCCGATACCCCGGCATCGGCATTCGGCCCCTCCCCGCCGGGCGGCGGGTGGACTCGGGCGATCCGGACCCCACGACGGGACGCCTCTGGCGTCGGAAGAACTTCATGTCCAAGCATGCGGCAGTCATCGGCGGCGGAATCACCGGTCTCGCGAGCGCTCTCTCGCTCAGCGGGCGGGGTTACCGCGTCACGCTGTTCGAAGCGGACGCCGATCTCGGCGGGCTGGGCACCACGTTCCCGTGGCGCGACACCCACCTCGAGAAGTTCTATCACTGCTTCCTTCCCGACGACTTCTCCTTGCTGCCCCGGGTGAAGGAACTGGGCCTCGACGGCCAGATGCTGTGGCGCGAGACCAAGATGGGGTTCATGTACCAGAAGCGCATCTGGCCCATGAACACGCCCGGCGACCTGCTGTCGTTCGGCCCGCTCAACTGGATCGAGCGCGTGCGCATGGGACTGATGGGCGTCCGCGCGCGCTTTCACGGGCTGGCCCCCGAGCTGGACGACATCACGGCCGAGAAGTACGTGCGCAAGATGGTCGGCGACCGCGCGTTCGAGGTCATGTGGAAGCCGCTCCTGTCCGCCAAGATCGGCGACCACTACTCCACCCTGCCGGCGCTGTGGCTGTCGAGCCGCATGAACCGCGAAAAGAGCAGCGGCCCCGAGCGCAAGGGCTGCCTGCCCGGCGGCTACCGCGCGCTGATCGACGCGTTCGCCGCCACGCTGGCGCAGCGCGGCGTCACGCTGCGGCTGCGCACCCGCGTGAACGAGATCGGGCAGGACGCGAACGGCATGACGCTGAACGTCGAGGGTCCCGAGGGCGCGTCGTCCGCGCGCTTCGACTTCGTCGTGAGCACGTCGCCCGTGGGGCACTTCCAGAAGATGACGAAGGGCCTGCCGATTCCCTCGTCGCTCGCGAACCTGAAGCTCGACTACCAGGGCGTCGTGAGCGGCATCTTCCTCACGCGCGCGCCGCTCACCGAGTATTACTGGATGCCGTGGGTGGATTCCGGCGCCACGTCGCAGGGCGTGATCGAGATGAGCAACCTGGTCCCGCTCGGACGCTCGCACGGGCTGTACGTGAACTACCTGGTCAACTACACGCATCGCGACAGCGCGCTGTACAAGCTTCCCGACGCCGACATGCTGGCGCGCTATCGCGCGGACCTCGCGTCGCTCTTCCCCGCCGCCGGGGCGAGCATCGAGGAGGAGCACCTGTTCCGCGCGCCGTACGTGGAGCCCATCTGGACCACGGGCTACTCGCGCACGGTTCCGCCCAACAGCGTCATTCCGGGCCGGCTGTACCTGGCCTGCACCGCGCAGGTGTACCCGCGCGTGAACTCGTGGAACTCCTGCTGCTCGGTGGTGGACCAGATGCTGCCGAAGCTCTTCGAAGAAGTCGATGCCCTGCCGGGCGGAGGACAATCGTGATCTGGGTCATCTTCCCCGCGTGGAACGAAGAACGCGTCATCCGGCCGACGCTGATCGAGCTGTGGAAGGCGTACAAGGGCCGCCCCGAGGAATACACCGCCGTCCTCGTGAACGACGGCTCCACCGACCGCACGGTGGAGGAGGCGCAGGCCGCCGTCGCCGACAGCGGCGGCGAGATGAAGCTGGTCGTGCTCACGCACGAGGTGAACCGCGGACTCGGCGCGGGCCTGCGCACGGGCATCTACTGGGTGCTCGACCATGCCGCCGACGACGACGTGCTCGTGACGCTCGACGCCGACAACACGCACCCGCCCAAGCTCATTCCCGAGCTGGTCCAGCGCGTGCGCGCCGGCGCGGACCTGTCGATCGCGTCGCGCTACCGTTCCGGAGCCGAAGTCCACGGCGTGCCCGGCTACCGCCGCGCGCTGTCCGACGTGGCGAGCGTGATGTTCTCCACGCTGTACCCGATTCCCGGAGTCAAGGACTACACCTGCTGCTTCCGCGCCTACCGCGTGCCGCTGCTGCGGCGCGCGCGCGCGGTGTACGGCGAACAGCTGTGCACGGCCAAGGGCTTCGAGGCGGTCATGGACCTGCTGCTCCGCCTGGGACCGCTCGGCATGAAGGTGGACGAGATGGGCTTCGTGCTCGACTACGGCGACCGCGTCGGGCAGAGCAAGATGAAGGTCATGAAGACCATCCAGTCCACGCTGAAGCTGCTCGTCAAGCGCCGCTGGGAGCGCATCACCTACTGGACGCCCAAGCGCATCGCCGAGCTGGAAGCGGCCGCCGCCAAGGCGAAGCCCGGCGTGGCGGCGGGGAGCGCGAAGTCGTGAGCGCTCCGAAAATCGCGATCATCGTCGGCACCCGCCCCGAGATCATCAAGATGGCGCCGCTCGTGCGCGCGTGCGCCGAGCGCAACGTGCCCTACCTGCTGCTGCACACCGGGCAGCACTACTCGTACGAGATGGACGGCGTGTTCTTCGAGGAGCTGGGACTGCCGGTGCCGCACGCCAACCTGTCGGTGGGCTCGGGCACGCAGGCCTACCAGGTGGGCGCGATCGTGACGGGCATCACGCCCATCTACGAGCGCGAGAAGCCCGACTGGGTGCTGGTCGAGGGCGACACCAACTCGGTGCTGGCCGCCGGTCTCGCGGCGCAGAAGCTCGGGCTCAAGGTGGGGCACGTCGAGGCCGGGCTGCGCTCGTACGACCGCACCATGCCCGAGGAGAACAACCGCCTCGTCACCGACCAGTTCTCCGACCACCTCTATGCCCCCACCGAAAAGTCGCGCACCATCCTGCGCGGCGAGGGCGTGACCGACGACCGCATCTTCGTGACCGGCAACACCGTCGTGGACGAACTCATGCTGCAGCGCCCGCGCGCCGAGGCGCGCGGCGCGCTCGAGCGGTTCGG
>JADLGX010000165.1 GCA_020849095.1 Candidatus Eiseniibacteriota bacterium | reverse complement strand
CTGGAAAGGAAGGCACTGCAGTCGTTGCTCCACGCGCCGGATCTGGTGGATTGGGCGCGCGGGCAACTGCGGCCGGAGGACTTCGAGGACGAGAGCGCGCAGGCACTGGTGGCCGCGCTCTGGGAAGGCGAAGACCCGATGGCGCTCGAAGGGGGCGTGGCGGAGCTGGTCCGTGACCTGCTCGCGTCGTCGCCCGACGAGTACGACTGGCATGCGGAGGCCGAAGGCGCCGTTCGCATGCTCAAGGTTCGCGCGCTGAAGCGCTCCTGGCGGGAGCGCCAGTCGCGTCTCCCGAGCGCAAGCGGTGATGAAGCCACCCGCCTCCTGGCGGAAATCGATCTCATCAACAAGCAGATCCTCGAGCTCAAGCAATAGAGGGGGAGCCCGTTCATGTCGGCAGCGACGACCAAGAAGGCCCAGAAGGAAAAAGAGAAGGCCGAAACCCGCAAGCGTCTCGACGAAATCAAGACGCTGGCGCTCCGGCAGGGCTACGTCACCGAGGACCAGATCGTTTGGCTCCTGGACGACGATCTCGACCCCGAGAAGCAGGTGGAGCAGATGGAGGAGATCCACTCCATGCTCAACACCATGCACATCGAGGTGTTCGCGAGCGAGGAGGAGGCGCACGAGCGCGCCAAGAAGCTCCGCAAGCTCGAGGACAAGAAGCCCGCGCCGGCCACCAAGGCCGCTCCGCCGACTCCCGTGCGCTACGACGACCCCGTCCGCATGTACCTGCGCGAGATGGGCCGCGTGCCCCTGCTCACGCGAGAGGGCGAAGTCGAGATCGCGCGCCGAATCGAGGCGGGCGAGCGCCAGGTCGTGTCCGCGCTGTTCCGCGCCGAGCCCAGCGTCCGTGAGATCCGCGCGCTGCTCAAGCGGCTCAAGGAAGGCCAGCTCAAGATCGAGGACTTCATCAAGGTCGACGATCAGGCGGCCACCGAGCAGGCGCTGGACAAGGAGCGCGCGCGCGCGGTCAAGATCCTCGAGAGCGTCTTCGCGCGGCAGAAGCGGTACAACGAGCTGTTCGAGCGCTACGAAGAGAAGATGACCGACAAGCAGCGCGCCCACTACCAGGGCACGTTCGCCAAGACCGAGGCCGAGTTGCAGCAGGAGCTGCACAAGCTGTCCATGAACTCGCGCATGGTCGAGGGGCTGTCGGCGCCGGTGAAGGCGCTGGCCGAACGCGTCATGGAGTTCGACGAGCAGATCGCCGAACTCGAGCGCCGCTACGGTCACGGCACCGAGGACATGAACGCGTTCTCGCGCCGGCTCAAGAAGGGACCCAAGGAGCTGCGCGCGGTCAAGCGCGACTCCAACCTGCAGCCCTCGCAGATCGCCGACTTCCAGAACGAGCTCAAGGGCGTCCGCAAGCACATCAAGGCCATCGAGGACGAGGCCGTGATGAGCCGCGAGCACCTGCTCGAGATCTACCACCAGATCCGCGACGGCGAGCGCGCGACGGGCCAGGCGAAGAAGGAGATGATCGAGGCCAACGTGCGTCTCGTGATCTCGATCGCCAAGCGCTACACCAACCGCGGCCTCGAGTTCCTGGACCTGATCCAGGAGGGCAACTCGGGCCTCATGCGCGCGGTGGACAAGTTCGACTACACCAAGGGCTACAAGTTCTCGACCTACGCCACGTGGTGGATCCGCCAGGCCATCACGCGCGCCATCGCCGACCAGGCGCGCACGATCCGCGTTCCCGTGCACATGATCGAGCACATCAACCGCGTCGTGCGCGTGTCGCGCCGGCTCGTGCAGGAACTCGGGCGCGAACCCACGCCCGAAGAGGTGGCCGAGCGGCTCGAACTGCCGGTGGACAAGGTCAAGGCCATCATCAAGGCCGCGCAGGAGCCCATCTCGCTCGACCGTCCGATCGGCGAGGACGACGACAGCAACCTCGGCGACTTCATCGAGGACACCAGCGTGGTGAGCCCGGCGCACTCGGCCGCGAGCGCCATGCTGCGCGACGAGGTGAGCGAGGTGCTCAAGACGCTCACCCCGCGCGAAGCCAAGGTGATCCGCCTGAGGTTCGGGCTCACCGACGACGGCGCGCAGCGCACTCTCGAAGAGGTGGGCGCGTTCTTCAACGTGACGCGCGAGCGCATCCGGCAGATCGAGGCGAAGGCGCTGCGCAAGCTGCGTCATCCCACGCGCAGCCGCCGGCTCAAGGCGTACACCGAACTGCTCTAGTTCGGCGCGGCGAGAATCCGGAACGACGGCGGGGTCCCCAGGGGCCTCGCCGTCATGCGTATCGGGGGATCTCCGGGCCCGCTGCCGTCGGCCGCGAGCGAATCTTCCGCCAGCGTCAGAAGCGAGCCCGGGGCCGGCACCGAGACCCACCACACCCCGAGTTCGTAGCCGCCCTGGTACGCGGTCACTGCCCACCGTCCGGGCGGCACGGCGCCGAGCGAGAAGTCACCCGCCTCGTCGGTGAGTACGTGAGTCTCCGCGACGCCGAGACTCACAAGCGTTCCCGAGTGATCGGCGCGGCCCTGAAGTCGAATGCGGCCCTGCACGCGGGAAGCCGTACGAATCTCGATTCGCACGAGAACGGTGTCGCCGGCGGCGCGCTCGTCTCCGGGTACGACCGCCGTTCCTCCGAGCGCGAAGCCCGGCTCATCCCACGAAACGACCACGCCGGTGAACGCCCATGGCCCGGGGGAGAGGGTGAAACGCACGTTTCCCGAGTCGTTGAAGGCGTACCCGGTCACCACACGAGCGAGGCCAGCGGAGTCGGTGAGTGATGTTGCGCGCAGAGGGCCGCCGTACAGCGGCCGGCCGAGGCTGTCCGTGAGCACGACGGTGACGAGCCGCGCCGCGCGGGACGGCACTGCTGGCGACGTGGTGCGCGTCGAGCCACACCCGGCGGCGAGGGCCAGCAGGCAGGCGAGGGGCAGTAGGCGGAACACGGGACGCATGGGGACTCCGATGGTCACTTGGGTGACCGCACTGTAACGAATGCCATCGTGCGGACAAGCCCCGCGTCCTGCCGGCGGCGCGCCGGTAGTGGTCGCTTGACGCATCGAGACTCCTTGGGTATAAACGCGCGGCTTTCGTCGCAGGTGCCGCAACCCGGCACGGGCATCGGCGCTGGGCCCATAGCTCAGTGGTCCAGAGCCGCCGGCTCATAACCGGTAAGACCCTGGTTCGAATCCAGGTGGGCCCACCAAACCTGCGTCACGCGTCTTTCGATGGGCGAATAGCTCAGCTGGTAGAGCATCTGGATCACAACCAGAGGGTCGGGGGTTCAAGTCCCTCTTCGCCCACCATCTTCTTCCCGAATCGCGCGCCATGGCCGACGACCTGCCGCTGCACTGGATCCTCCACGAGATCGACGAGGAGGCCGCGCGCCACGACTCGGAGCTCGTGAAACTTCCCGAGCTGCGCCGCGTCCAGGACCAGCGGGTCGCCGCCGAGCGCCGCCGCGTGGACACCTCGCGCGCCCGGATGGCCGAACTCGACAAGCAGCGCCGCGCGCTCGAGGGCGAGCTCGATGTCTTCGCGGCGAGCGAGAAGAAGTTCCGCGCCCAGCTCGATCTGGTGACGACGCAGCAGCAGTTCGAGGCGGTCCAGCACGAGATCGCCGGCGTCGAAGGCAAGCGCTCCGAAGTGGAAACCCGCGTGCTCACGATCATGGACGAGGAGGACTCGCTGCGCGGCTCGCTGCCCGCGCTCGAGGAGGCGCTGGCCAAGGCGACGCGCGAATCCGAGAGCGTGCACGCCAGGCTGGCCGGCGAAGAAGAAGTCCTGCGCGAGAAGCTGGCCGCGCTCGACGCGCGGCGCTCCGCCGCGACCGGGCGTCTCGAGCCCGCCGCGCGCGCGCGCTACGAACGCGCGCGCACGTCGCGCGCCGGCCGCGCGGTGGCCGCGATCGACAAGGGCGCCTGCGGCGCCTGCTTCAGCGGCCTGTCGCCCAACGCGCTCAACGAGGCGAAGCGCCGCGACAAGCTGCTCCTGTGCGACGGCTGCGGCCGCATGCTGCTGCTCCCGCCCGACGGATCCGCCGGGGCGTGACGCACCGTCGCCTGCGGGCCGGACTGCCGTTCCGGCGGGTGGCGCTCGTCCTCTCGGGCGGCGGCGCGCTCGGGGCGTACGAGGCCGGCGTGCTCAAGGTGATCGAGGCGCTGCAGCTGGCCCCCTCGCTCGTGGCGGGAGTGAGCATCGGCGCCATCAACGCCGTGGTGTGGCTCGCGCACGGCCGGCGCACGGCGGCGCTCGAGGACGTCTGGCGCCGCATGCGCCCCTCCAACATCGGCCTGCAGTGGGTGGCGCTCGCGCTGCGCGCGGCCGGCTCGTTCGCGGTGGTGATCGCCACCATGGAGATCATCCTCACGTTCACGGGCTCGCGCGAGTTCTCGGGCTCGTACTGGATCTGGAAGAAGGCCAGCGCGCGCATCGACTTCATCTCCACGCAGCTCGACGTGTACTCGTGGCTGTTCACCGCAGCCGTCGGGCTGTGCGTGATCTTCCTCTCGCGCCCCATCGAGGGCTGGCTGTCGCGCGGAGTGCCGGGAGGCGATCCGCAGCGCGGCCGCATGATCCTCGGCCGAGTTGCGCTCGGCGCGTTCGCGGTGCACACGCTCGTCTGGGTGATGGCGTGGGCGTGGCCGCACCGGTTCAGCGCCAGCATGGTGATCCTGCTCGCGCTCGCCTGGCTGGGCAGCGGCGAGGGAACCGTGGCGCACGCGCTGCGCCGCATGGGCCTGGGGCTCATGCCCGAGACCGGCGGAAGAGGGCTGTGGGGGGGAGTGCCGCGCCGGCGCGTCATCGAAAAGCTGGTCGCGGCAGGCGACCCCTCGCTGCTGGTGGGTCCGGGAACGGGGCTCGTGATCGGCGCGCTGTCGGTGGACAGCGGGCGCGTGTGCCACTTCACCAGCTGGCCCAACCCGGGGCGCGAGTTCGAAGAGCGCGTGCGCGCCGAACTGGGCGAAGTGGTGCCCATGCGCACCCCGCAGGACGCCATCCGCGCCGCGGTCGCGTCCTCGGCGATTCCGGGCGTGTTCGAGCCCGAGCGGATCGACGGCCGCGACTTCGTGGACGCCGGCGGATTCTCCAACCAGCCGCTTCACGTGGCGATGGCCGGCGGCGCGGACGCCGTCATCGTGGTGCTGCTCACGCCCAGCCAGAACCCCACGCCCTCGCCGCCGCCCGACGGGTTGTTCGCGCTCGGCGGCCGGCTGCTCGAGCTGGCCAACTGGCGCGACCTGCAGATGGAACTGCGCCAGCTGCCCGAGGGCTGGAGCCGGGACGGCGATCCCGCGCGCGTCTGCGTGGTCGAGCCGCCGCGCGCGCTGCCGGGCAGCGTGCTGGGGTTCGACCCCGAGCAGGCGGCGCAGCTCATCACGCTCGGCGAGCAGGACGCGTGGGCGGCGTTCGAGCGCGCGGGCTGGCTCGAGCCTGAGCGCGACGGCGGCCCCGGCGGCCCGGACGGCGCGCCCGCGCGCTGACGGCAGGCACGGCGCGCCGCGCGCTTGTGGGGCGCTGCACGCTGGGCTAGGTTGCCTCCCCTAAGGAGGGACGCCATTTCATGAGCATGTGGACTCTCCGCTGTGACGGCGGCTCACGGGGCAACCCGGGGCCCGCGGCCTACGGGTTCGTGCTGTGCGATCCCGCGGGGCGCGAGGTGGTCGCCCGCGGCGAATACATCGGCACGGCGACCAACAACGTCGCCGAATACAAGAGCCTCATCGCGGGCCTGAAGGCCGCGTGCGAACATCAGGCGGCGCCGCTGGCCGTCGTGATGGATTCCGAACTGGTCATCCGGCAGATGACCGGGCAGTACCGCGTCAAGAACGAGGGTCTCAAGCCTCTGTACCAGGAGGCGAAGCAGACCGCGCTCGGGCTTTCGCGGGTGACGTACTCGTCGGTCGGGCGTGCTGACAATGGCCGCGCCGACGGCCTCGTGAACGAGGCGCTCGACCAGGCGATGCAGAAGTAACCGAGTCTCCCAGGTGATCGCGCGTCATTCGCCGACGTCTCCGCGCAAGCGGCGGCCGAGGCCGTGGCGTGAGGAAAGTCCGAACTCCACAGGGCAAGGCGCTGGGTAACCCCCAGGGGGCGTGAGCCTACGGAAAGTGCAACAGAGAGCAGACCGCCAACGGGCGGCGCGCCGCAAGGTGCCGCCGCTGCGGGCAAGGGTGAAACGGTGAGGTAAGAGCTCACCAGCAGTGACGGTGACGTCACTGGCTCGGTAAACCCCGCCTGGAGCAAGACCGAATAGAGGGGGAGGAGTGTGACCCGCTCCGTCAAAACCCCAGGGTCGGTCGCATCGAGGTGGTGCGAGAGCACCATCCCAGTCAAATGATCACCACGGAGCAATCCGAACAGAATTCGGCTTACGGGAGACTCGGTGTATGACGAGACAGACGGCCCCGGCGGCAACAGGCCGCCGGGGCACTGTCCTTCACGCAGGACGGCTGCTCGCGCTCGTTCCCGCGCTGCTCGTGCTGGCGGTCTACGCGCCGGCGCTCCGCTACGCGTTCGTCTGGGACGACCTGCGGCTGATCGTCCACAACGCCATGCTGCGGAGTCCCGGCGGACTGTGGTGGGCGTTGCGCTCGGATTTCTGGCT
>JADLGX010000164.1 GCA_020849095.1 Candidatus Eiseniibacteriota bacterium | reverse complement strand
TGCGCCGCCCGTTGAGCAGGTGGAGCATGGTGCGCTGGAGGTCCTCCCCCTGGAACACGCAGGTGTGCTGATGGTGCAGCGCCTGCAGGTCGCTCGCCCGGAACAGCCCGATCGCGCCCGAGACGCAGCTCACCGACTGCGACACGTCGTGGAAGCGCTTTCCGATCTCCATGCTCTTGGCGTACTCGTAGCGCTGCAAGTGACCGAGGAAGTTCCCGCCATGCGCGCCGTCCCGGTGGCGGCGGTCGGGCAGCACGCGAAACGCGACGGCATCGAATCCCGCGTCCGTGATGAGCGAGGTCGGGATGCGCGCGGCGCCGATCCGCGTGTCGTCGTCGAGCAGCAGCACCAGCGGCGTGCGCACCCGATGCACCGCGTAGTTGACGGCAGACGCCTTGCCCTTGGAGCGCTCGAACCGGTGCACGTCGCAGCCGAGCTTTCGCGCCACGTCGGCGGTCCCGTCGGTGCTGCCGTCGTCCACGACGAGGATTCGCTCGGGCGGAATCAGCCGCGCCAGCCCCGCGATCGTGCCGGGAAGCACATCGGCGCCGTTGCGGGAGGCGATCACGGCAGTGACGAGCGACAGGTCGCTCGTGAACTCGCGGGGCTCATCGCGGCCGAGCATCTCGATCACCAGCTTCACGAAGTCCACCAGCGCGCAGAACAGCACGGTGAAGACGACCGGGTTGGACCACGACCCCGCGCCGGTGGCGGATTCGAGCGGGGCCAGCCATGCGGGCAGGAACTGCAGCCAGCCGTTCATGCCGCCTCCCGCTCGGGCCGTGCCGCGCGCTTGACCCGTTTCGGAGGCGTGCCTAGGCTGCCTCGCGCATTCCCAACGCCATGGAGGTAGCTGCCGTGAACCGTGAACAACGACTGGCCGAGCTGCGCCGCCGGCGCGAAGAAGCGCTGGCCGGAGGCGGCGCCGAGCGCGTCGCGAAGATCCACGCCAAGGGGCGACTGACCGCGCGTGAGCGAGTCGAGCTGCTGCTCGATTCCGGCTCGTTCGTCGAGATGGGCACGTTCGTGACCCACCGCTGCGCCGACTTCGGCATGGGCGACAAGCGCATCACGGGCGACGGAGTGGTGGCCGGCTGGGGACTCGTGGACGGCCGCCTGGTGTACTGCTTCGCTCAGGACTTCACGGTGTTCGGCGGCACCATGAGCGAGGCCAACGCGAAGAAGATCTGCGCCATCATGGACCTCGCCATGGACAACGGCGCGCCCGTCGTGGGACTGAACGACTCGGGAGGCGCCCGGATCCAGGAGGGCGTCCTGTCGCTGGGCGCCTACGCCGACCTCTTCCTGCGCAACACGCTCGCGTCCGGCGTCGTGCCGCAAATCTCCGCGATCATGGGACCGTGCGCCGGCGGCGCGGTGTACTCCCCCGCCATCACCGACTTCACGATCATGGTGCAGGGCACGAGCCACATGTTCGTGACCGGCCCCGAGGTGATCAAGGCCGTCACGGCGGAGGACGTGTCGTTCGAGGACCTCGGCGGCGCGATGACCCACAACACCAAGAGCGGCGTCGCCCACTTCGCCGCAGCCGACGATGCCGACGCGATTCGCCACGCGAAGCGCCTGCTCTCGTTCCTGCCCGGCAACAACGCCGAGGACGCGCCCCGGCGCGCCTGCACCGATCCGGTGGACCGGCGATCCGCCGAGCTGACCACGCTCGTCCCCGAGTCGCCCGACAAGCCCTACGACATGAAGGAGCTGGTCCGGCTGGTCGTGGACGACGGCGACTTCTTCGAGGTGCACGAGCATTTCGCGGGCAACATCATCGTGGGCTTCGCCCGCCTGAACGGGCGCCCGGTCGGCATCGTGGGCAACCAGCCGCGCGTGCTCGCCGGCGTGCTTGACATCGATTCCTCGGTGAAGGCCGCACGATTCGTGCGCTTCTGCGACGCGTTCAACATTCCGCTCGTGACGTTCGAGGACGTGCCGGGATTCCTGCCCGGGACGCGCCAGGAATGGGGCGGCATCATCCGGCACGGCGCCAAGCTGCTCTACGCCTACTGCGAGGCCACGGTGCCGAAGCTGACCGTCGTGGTGCGCAAGGCCTACGGCGGCGCCTACGACGTCATGTCGAGCAAGCACATCCGCGGCGACTTCAACGTGGCCTGGCCGAGCGCCGAGATGGCGGTGATGGGCGCCGACGGAGCGGTCAACATCCTCTACCGCGAGGAGCTCGCGAAGGCGAAGGACCCGGTCGCGGAGCGCAAGCGCCTGGTCGCCGAGTACAACGAGAAGTTCGCCTCGCCGTGGGTCGCCGCCGAGCTGGGCTACCTCGACGACGTGATCGAGCCGCAGGACACGCGTCCCCGGCTGATCGCAGCGCTCGAGATGCTCCGCAACAAGCGGCAGAGTCTTCCCACGAAGAAACACGGCAATCCCCCGCTCTGAAAGCGCAGAGCTGGATGTGGTGAACGGGGGTTCCCGGGCCGGGGTGGGCCGGGAACATCGGGCGGGGAAATGGGCCCGCCAAGCGTAGCAGCGGGCCGCGGGCAAAAGCCACAGCGGCCCGCTTTTTCATGCCCGGCAGCCCGGCGGGCGGGTGGGTCAAACGACCAACATCGAGTCCCCGAACGAGTAGAACCGGTAGCGTTCGCGAACGGCGTGGGCATAGGCCTCGCGCAGCAGGTCCGCCCCCGAGAACGCCGCCACCATGAGCAGGAGCGTGGTGCGGGGCAGGTGAAAGTTGGTCATCAGGGCGTCAGCCGCCTGGAAGCGGTAGGGATCGTGGATGAACTTGCGCGTCCAGCCCGAACCCGCCGCGAGCGCGCCGCCGTTGGCGTCGCAGGCGCTTTCGAGCGCCCGGACACTGGTGGTGCCCACGACCACGATACGCCCGCCGGCGGCCCGGGCGCCGTTCAGCGTGGCCGCGGCCTCCGAGGTGACTTCGAAGTACTCCTCGTCCATCTCGTGGAGCCGGGGGTCCGCGGCCGTGACGGGGCGAAACGTACCCGGCCCCACGTGCAGGAGCACGCGGGCCTGCCGCACCCCCTTCGCCGTGAGCGACGCGAGGAGCTCGCCGCTGAAGTGGAGCCCGGCGGTGGGCGAGGCGACCGCGCCCTCGACCCGCGCGAACACGGTCTGGTAGCGGTCGCGATCCGACTCCTGCGCGGCGCGGCGAATGTAGGGCGGAAGCGGGATCTCACCCTGCTCGCGCAGCGCGGCCGCCAGGTTACCGCCCGTCACCCGCACGGTGCGCTCGCCACGCTCGCCGGCGGACTCGACGAACACTTCGAGCGACCCGTCGGGCAGCCTCAGCGTCACGCCGGGCGCCGCGTGCTTGGCGGGCTTGGAAAGCACCCGCCACTCCCCCGCGGAGCCGGGCCGCACGAACAGCAGTTCGACACGCCCGCCCGTCGGACGCTGCAGCATGATCCGCGCGGGCGTCACGCGCGTCTCGTTGAGCGCCAGCACGTCGTTCGCGCGCAGCCACCGCGGCAGGTCGCTCACGTGCTGATCGTGCAACCGCCCGGTCGCGCGCTCCACGACGAGCAGGCGGGCGTCCTCGCGGCGCTGTGCGGGGAACTGGGCGATGAGCTCTTCGGGCAGTTCGTAGTCGAGGTCTTCGAGACGCACGGAAGCGATGCCCGTCAGGCCAGGGGAAGTTCGGGCTGGTCCGCGCCGCTCTCGCCGCCGCGCAGGCGGGCGGGGAGCGCGACCCCGATGTGCTCGTACGCCAGGCGCGTGGCCTCGCGGCCGCGCGCGGTGCGGCGAATGAACCCCTCCTGCACCAGGAACGGCTCGTAGACGTCCTCGAGCGTGCTCGTGTCCTCGCCGAGCACCACCGCGAGCGGCGCGAGGCCGACCGGCCCGCCGTCGTAGCGGTTGACGAGAATGTCGAGCAGGCGGCGGTCCATTTCGTCGAGGCCGCGCTCGTCCACCTCGAGCAGGTGAAGCGCCTCACGCGTGACGCGAAGGTCGATGTGTCCGTCCGACTTGATGAGCGCGAAGTCCCGCACGCGGCGCAGCAGCCGGTTGGCCACACGCGGAGTCCCGCGCGAGCGGCGCGCGATCTCGAACGCGGCGTCGTCGTCGATGGCGTTCGCGAGAATGCTCGCCGAGCGCTTGACGATGTGCGTGAGGTCCTCGGCGCGATAGAAGTCCATGCGCAGCGTGACGCCGAAGCGCGCGCGCATGGGCGACGACAGCAGTCCCGAGCGCGTCGTGGCGCCGACCAGCGTGAACGGCTCCAGGTTCAGCTTGAGCGAACGGGCGCTCGGCCCGCGGTCGAGCAGGATGTCGAGCGTGAAGTCCTCGAGCGCCGAGTACAGGTATTCCTCGACCACCGGGCTCAGCCGGTGGATCTCGTCCACGAACAGGATGCCGCGGGGACCGAGGTTCGTGAGCAGGCCGGCGAGGTCGCCGGGGCGCTCGATGACGGGTCCCGAGGTATGCGTGATCTCGACACCGAGTTCGTGGGCCAGGATGGACGCGAGCGTGGTCTTGCCCAGCCCGGGAGGGCCGTGAAAGAGCACATGATCGAGCGCCTCCTCGCGCCGGCGCGCAGCCTGGAGAAACACCGAGAGCTGCGAGCGGACCTGGGGCTGGCCGACGAAATCGTCGAGCGCGCTGGGGCGGAGCTTCTTTTCCTCGCGAACGTCCTCGGGAAACGGCGCGGGATCGGCGAGCCGTCCCGGCTGGTCCTTGGGTGCGCGCGATCTGGGCTCGGCCATGCTGTCTCCCGGTGGCTCAGCGCGACAATGCGGCCGGCTTGCTCAGCCGCCCCAAAGCGCGCTTGACGATGTCCTCGAGCGAAAGATCCGCGCTCTCGCCGCCCGCCTTGCGGACGGCCTCCTGCGACTGGCTGGCAGAATAGCCGAGCGTCACGAGCGCCGCGACCGCGTCGTCGAATCGTTCGGATCGCGGCAGCACTCCCTCCCCCTTGGGGCGAGAGGCCGTGCCGGCGCAGGCGGCGATGAAGTCCAGCTTGTCGCGCAGCTCGACGACGATGCGCTCGGCGGTCTTGCGGCCGATGCCGGGCACCGCGACGATGGCCGCGATCTGCTCGTCGCGGATGGCGCGCGCCAGGGCGGCGGGCTGCAGCCCCGACAGAGCGGCGAGCGCGATCTTGGGGCCGACGCCGCTGACGCCGATCAGCAGGTCGAAGAGCCGAAGCTCATCGGCGCCCGTGAAACCGAACAGCAGTTGCGCGTCCTCGCGCACGATATGCCGCGTGAGCAGGCGGACTTCCGCCCCTTGCGCCGGCAACTCGGCCAGAGTCTGCGCGGAAACCTGCACCAGGTAGCCGACGCCGGCCGCCTCGACGATGCACGAGGAGTCGGCGCGCTCGAGCAGAATGCCGCGGATGGAGGCGATCATCGGGCGGCCCTCGCGAGAAGCGCCTGCAGCTGCTTCGCGGCGGTCGAAGTGCGGCGAGGCAGCTGGAGCCCCGCGCGATTGAGGTGGCAGATCGCGCCGGCCAGGGCGTCGGCGGCGTCGGCCTGCAGCGCGTCGGGAATGCCGAGAAGTCGCTGGACCATGAACCCCACCTGCTCCTTGGTGGCCCCGCCGTTTCCCGTGACGCTCATCTTGATCTCCCGGGGGCTGTACTCGGCGACCGCGTGCTCGCGCTGGACGGCGGTCACGATCAACGCGCCGCGCACGTGGCCCAGGACGAGCGTGGAACGCACGTTCTCGTGATAGAAGGCCTCCTCCACCACCACACAGTCAGGAGCGAACCGCTCCATGACGTCGGCGGCCCCGGCAGCGAGAAACGCGAGGCGCTGGGGCAACTCGGCCTTGGCGGGAGGAACGAGGCAGCCGTGGCAGAGCGCCTGCAGGCGGTTGCCACGCTTTTCGACCACGCCGAAACCGGTGCGGCGGCTGCCGGGATCCAGACCCAGTACACGCATGGGCAGCACTCTCCCCTCAACGGGAGAGCTTCGCAAGCACTTCGTCGGAAAGTTCGAAGTTCGCGCATACCCGCTGCACGTCGTCGAGGTCCTCGAGAAGCTCCACGACGCGCAATACCGCCCGCGCTTCGCTCTCATCCAGCCGCACGGTGACCGTCGCCACGCGGGCCAGTTCCGCATGCGCGACCGGGATTCCACGCGCGGTGAGCGCATCACGCACGGGCTCGAATGCGGCGGGCGGAGTCGCCACCTCGAAGCAGTCCGCGCCCGTCGTGACATCGTCGGCGCCCGCTTGCAGCGCCAGCTCGAGCAGCTGTTCCTCGGACGCCGCGTCGCGAGGGACCTCGATCAGGCCCCGGGGCCGGAAGAGGTAGGACACGCTCCCGGCGGCGCCCAAGCTGCCGCCGTACTTGGAGAACACGAGCCGCACGTCGCTCGTCGTGCGATTGCGGTTGTCCGTCGCGCACTCGACCAGGATCGCGACACCGTGCGGGGCGTAGCCCTCGTAGTGCGCTTCCTCGATCAGGCTGCCGGCCAGCTCGCCGGTGCCCTTCTGGATGGCGCGCTCGATGTTGGCGACCGGCATGTTGACCGACTTCGCACCGCCGATCGCGGTGCGAAGCCGGGGATTCGTGTTCGGGTCGCCCCCACCCGCCCGGGCAGCCAGCGTGATCTCACGAATGTGCTTCGTGAAGACCTTCGCCCGGGCGGAGTCGGTGGCCGCCTTCTTACGCTTGATCGTGGACCACTTGGAGTGGCCGGACATGTCCGGCGGAACCGTCACGAATGAGCGGCTCCGGCCTCCTTTTCGGCCTTCGCGGTCGCAATGACCCGGTCGGCCAGCTCACGAGGCACCTCTTCGTAGTGCGAGTACTTGGCGCCGTGCATGCCGCGCCCCTGCGTGATCGAACGCAAGTGGGTGGCGTACTTGTACAGCTCGGCCGCGGGCACCTTGGCCTTGATGACCTGGTAGTGACCGTCGGCTTCGGTTCCCTGGATCTTGCCGCGCCGCGAAGACAGGTCGCCCATCACGTCGCCGAGGAACTCCTCGGGGACGCGAACGACGAGATCCTGGTAGGGCTCGAGCAGCACCGGCGTGGCCTTGAGGATGACCTGATGGAAACAGGACTCGGCGGCGATCTTGAAAGCCATTTCGGACGAGTCCACGTCGTGGTACTTGCCGAAGAACACCGCCGTGCGCACGTCGACCACGGGATACCCCGCGAGCGGCCCGCGCTCCATGCCGGCGACGACACCCTTCTCGACCGCGGGAATGTACTGGCCCGGGATCACGCCGCCCTTGATCTCGTTCGCGAACTCGTACTGGGCGCCGCGCGGCAGAGGCTCGACGCGCAGGTGCACCTCGCCGAACTGCCCGCGCCCGCCGGACTGCTTCTTGTGGCGGTACTCGTCCTCGGCCTTGGAGCGGATCGTTTCGCGGTACGGCACGTGCGGCTTGGTGAGCAGCACGTCGACACCGAAGCGCTTCTTGAGGCGTTCCACGAGGATCTCGAGGTGCAGGTCGCCCATGCCGTAGACGAGATGCTCCCGGGTGCTCTCCTCGTAGTGACGAGCGAGAGTGGGGTCCTCTTCGTGCAGCCGCGCGATGCCGGCCGCCATCTTTTCCTCGTCGCCCTTGTTCTTGGCGTGAATGCACTCCGCGGTGACCGGCGCCGGGAAGTCCGGCGGCGACAACTTCACCGGGCGCGACTTGTCGGCGAGCGTGTCGCCCGTGTGCGTTTCTCGGAGCTTGACCGCGGCAACGATGTCGCCGGCAGCCGCGCCCTTGCAGTCGGAGCGCTCCTTCCCCGTCAGGTGATAGAGCGTGCCGAGCTTCTCCGAACGATTGCGCGTCGTGTTGACGAGCTCCTTGCCCGGATCCACGTGACCAGACCACAGGCGGATGAGCGACAGCTCGCCCAGATGCGCTTCGGCGAGCGTCTTGAACACCGTGGCGGCAACGGGCTCCGACGCGTCGGCCTTGCAGGCGGTGCCGCCGCCGGCGGAACCGGCGCCGGTCTGCGGATGCACGTCGAGCGGGGACGGCAGCACGTCGACCACTTCGTCGAGCACTTCCTTCACGCCGAGGTTGTGATAGGCGGAGAGGCAGAACACCGGCGCGAGGTCGCACTGGACGACTCGTTCGCACAGCCCCCGGCGGATCTCCTCGATCGTCAGCTCGCCCGTCGAGAGGAACTTCTCCATGAGCGACTCGTCACCCGTCGCCGCCTCTTCGAGCAGCGTGGCCCGGGCCGCGGCGGCCTTCGCCTTGAGCTCGTCCGGGATCGGCACTTCCTGGCTCTTCTCTTCCATTCCACGCCCGGTGAACGTGAACGCCTTGTACTCGATCAGGTCGATGATGCCGTGGAAATCCTCGGCCTCGCCGATCGGCAACTGGGCGGGAATGGCGTTGATGCCGAGCCGGTCATGGCAGCTGCGAACGGCGGCGTCGAAGTCCGCGTGCTCCTTGTCCATCTGGTTGACGACCACGAGCAGTGGAGTGCGCTCCTGCTTGAGGACTTCCCAGATGACCTCGGTGCCCACCTCGACTCCGGTGGCGGCTCTCAGCACCAGGAGCGCCGAGTCGGCGACTCGCAGGGCGCTGTAGACATCGCCGACGAAGTCGGGATAGCCGGGCGTGTCGAGCAGGTTGATCTTGTGCCCCGACCATTCGAACTGGGCCAGTCCCAGATCGATCGTGATCTGGCGAGCGACTTCGTCTGGAGCGTGGTCCAGGAGCGTGGTGCCGTCGGCGACGCGGCCGAGCCGGGTCGTCGCCTTCGCGTTGAACAACATGGCCTCAGCGAGCGAGGTTTTGCCCACACCGTGGTGGGCGACCAGCGCTACGTTGCGAATCTGGGCAGTGGCGAACTCTTTCACACAGCACCTCCCGAACGAGACGACGGAAGACGGTGCTTCATTTCGAATCCAGCGCCCTCGCCCCAACATCGAAGGGCGTAACTTCATGCTAGTTGGGAAACTAGCACCGCGTTTTGACAAGGGTCAAGAACCACTACGCGGTGCGGGAATGCCGTCCGGACGGTTGGCGTACATTCAGCCGAATCGCCTGCCAGCCGAGACTTCGGAGCCGGGTTGACCCCGCTCTGGCCCATCGTTAGTGTCTCGCCCCTTCCAAAGCCGGACCGCTCTCTCCGGTGAAGCTGCGAACTCGAAAGGAGCTCGAATAATGCGTCACTTGCTGAACATCCGCACCGTGGGTGCGACCCTGCTGCTCGCACTCGTGGTGATGGGTGCCGCCATTGCCCAGGCCGCTGCCCCCCTGAAGGGCAACCCCGCCGCCGGCAAGACGCTCTACACCACCAAGTGTGTCGCCTGTCACAAGGCGGATGGTTCCGGCGGCATCAAGCTGACGGGCAACCCGACGCCGAACTGGAAGCTGCCGAAGACGTGGGCGGATCCGATCCGCAAGAACCCGGACGTGTTCATGCGCGACTGCATCCAGAACGGCAAGATCAAGTCGGGCATGGTGGCCTGGGGCAAGACTGGCCAGCTCAAGCCGCAGCAGATCGAGGACCTGATCGCCTACATCCATACGATCGCGAAGAAGAAGTAGCGCTCGTCCCGAATAGGAAAGCCAGGAGGCGCGTGCCCTTCGGGGCGCGCGCCTCATTTTTCCTTGCGGGCACTTCCCGGGCGAGTGGCTACCGGATCACGATCGAGTACGGCATCAGAGCAAGCGCGGTCCCGGCCGGGAACGATGCGGCGTGCAGCCACGCCACCACGGGTGAAGGCAGGCGGGCCAGAAGAGAGACTTCCGTTTCCTCGTCATCGTCCAGGAACGAAGTGATGAAACGCTTGAAGTGGGCCCGGTGACGATCCGGATACGGACGAACTCGAACCTCTTCCTCCTCGGGAATACCGGCCCGGTCACGCGCGAGCGAGATGGCGGTTTGGAGCCCTCCGAGCGTATCCACGAGGCCCAGTCGCAGCGCCGCCGCGCCGGACCACACACGGCCCTGGGCGATCGAGTCCACCTCGGCCGCGGTCATTCCCCGTCCCGATGAGACGCGGTCCAGGAAGACGCGGTAGAAGTCGTCCATCTGGAACTGGAAACTCTCGAGCTCTTCGGGAGAGAAGTCCTTGAACGGCGACATCATCTCCGCGTGCTTGCCCCGGGAGACCGTCTCGATGTTGAGGCCGAGCTTCTGGTACAGCCCGAGGATGTTGAGCTTGCCACCGAACACGCCGATCGAGCCGGTGATCGTGCCCGGCTGGGCGACGATGCCGTCCGAACCGCACGCGATGTAGTAGCCACCGGACGCGGCGAGGTTGGACATGCTCACCACGAGCGGCTTCGTCTTGCGAAGCCTGCGGATCTCCTGCCAGATGTCGTCCGAAGCCTGCCCCGATCCACCGGGACTGTCCACGCGAAGCACGACGGCTTTGACCGACTTATCCAGTCGCGCCTGCTGCAGGGCGCGAACCAGGCTCTCGGAACCCAGCTGTCGCCCGTCCCACATGCCTTCACGGTCCCGGCCGGGGACGATGGTCCCGCTCGCCGTGACCAGCGCAATCGCCGGCCCGCCGGTATCGAGCTCCGGCAGCTGCTCCAGGTAACGCGTCATGGTGAGCGGGGTCACCCGCGTTCCGGCGCGCGCGCAGGCGAGCGAGTCGAGCTCGGCCTCGTCCAGCAGCGTGTCGATGAGTCCCGCCGCCAGCGCCGACCCGGCCGGGAAAGGGCCCCGATCGATCAGGCGAACCATGGAGTCGCGGGGCACTCCTCGCGCGGAGGCCAGCGAGTCCACGAGCAGGGCGAACTCGTCGTCCAGCAGTTCCTCCAGCGCCCGCCGTCCATCCGGTGACAGATCCGTGCGCGTGTACTGCTCGACCGCGGACTTGAAGCTGCCCACGTGGGCGAAGTTCGGACGAATCCCCACTTTGTCGTAAGTGCCCTTGAGGAACATGGCCGAGGCGGTCAGGCCATCGAGTCCCAGCAGCGCGGTCTGCGGCATCGCGATGCGATCCGCGCCGCTCACGAGCAGATACGCCTGGTCCGACCCACCGCTGAAACTCACGTAGACGGGCTTGCCTCGAGTCTGGAACTCGCGCAATGCCTCACGCATTTCGGCGACCTTCGCCCAGCCCCACTCGGCGCCGCCGACGTGGAGGGACACTGCGCGGATATGCTCGTCCTCGCCCGCTCGGCGAACGGCATCCGTGATCTCACGCAGCGAGGGACGATCCGGCCGGAGCGCGCTGAGGGAATAGGGTGAGACATTCGGGGCGGATTCCTCGATGTCCCCCGGAACGTCGTAGACCAGGACGTGTTTGTCGCTTCCGGCACTCGGCGGGCGGCGCAGGCGTGTCACGGCGACGAGCCCGGCGGCTCCGATCGCAACGAGGAGCAGCACGAGCAGAAATACGTTTCGACGTGAAGACATTCCGACCCTCCCTGATGGGCTTGCGGTCAGAACAGTCTACGAACGTCGAACGAGAAGTAAAGGCTGCGGGAGTCCTGTGAGGAATCCGAGTGGTTCTCAAGGCGCCCCGTACCCGTCGCCCGCACGCGCCAGTGGCCGGGAAGTGCCTGATCGACCATGGCGAGAAGCTCGTACCCGACGTAGGAAGAATGAATCGCCTGCGTCTCGAACCCACTCCCCGCAGTGGACTCCTCGTACGACCGCCACGACACCGCGGGAGCCAGGATCCACCAGGAGGCGACCGAGAAACGCTCGGCCTCGAAGACGGCCGCCCATTCGCCGTAGCGCTCGGTCGAGTTCCAGGACGACCGCAGGACCTCGTAGCGCGGGCCCGCGGAGAACGCCCAGACCTTCCAGGCCTCCCGGCGAAGGGAGATCCGTGCCCGGGTGATGTCGTAGTCGAAATCCACGGTGCTGTCCGGCTCCACGTAGCGAATCGATTCGTTCTCGATCGAGAGACGGGCCGAATGAGACAGCCCGGCGCGAAGCGTCAGTTCGACCCGCGGCTGGAGTTCGAGGAAACGGTCACGCGTGGAGGGCTGCGGCGTGAGCGTTCGGCGCCACTGGACGTCGCTCTCGGCAACCAGCGAGTGGACCCCGGCGAAATCGCGACGCACGCCCAGCACCCACTCGTGCTCGACGTGATCGCGGGCGGCCGAATCCGGAAAGGTGCGAAGGTGCGTCGTGTGTTCGGCCCGGTATTCCCACCCCAGGAACGGAATCCGCTCGAACGCGGCCCCGAGCCGAAGGCCGTCGTGCGAAAGCGCGAAGCTGCCGGCTTCGCGCGCGGCCCGGAAGACGTCACCACCGGCCTTCAGCTCGAGTATGTTCTCGCGATCGACTCCGAGCTTGCGGCGCATCCTGCCGACGAGGGAAGTACGCAACTCGCGCCGGTCATAGCCGAAGCTGCGGTCGCGCAGGACCTCGAGCGCCGGATCCACCCGCCATCCCCAACCGGTGGGATTCTCGTGCCGGATGCTCCCCGCCACGGCACCCCGAAGGACCTTGTCACCGACGCTCAGGTCCGGTCGAAGGGTGTAGGCCCACGCCCTCGAGTTCCTGCCCCCGAGTTCGAGCGAAGCCACGGCCGCCGAGCGGAACTCCGGAGTGCCGGAAAGACGGCGCCCCAGGAAAGTGGTGTCGACGTAGGCGTCCAGGTAGTACTGCTCGTTCGTGACGTCACTGGCCGCCCCCACCTGCCACCGAACGCTCAGGCTGTCCGCGGCGGACCGCGCCGGAGCGAACCCCG
>JADLGX010000163.1 GCA_020849095.1 Candidatus Eiseniibacteriota bacterium | reverse complement strand
GTGGCCGACGGCGAGTTGGAGCGCACGCGCAGCTTGGTGGTGCCGGGCACGAACGCCGCCTCGATCACCAGCGCGGGAGCGCCCGAGGCGAGCGCGAACTTGCGCCCGCCCTCCTCGGCGCGCACCTCGGCGCGAAACGCCCCGGCGCGAAGGCCCTCGGGCGAGCCCATGGGCATGCGGAGCGAGTAGCGCCCGCGATCGTCCGTCGTCGCCGACACGCTCATGGCGCCCTTGGCCATCACGCGCGCGCCGGCCGCGGGCGAGCCGTCGGCGCGCGCCACCCGTCCGCGCACGACGAGCGTGCGCGAGGCGCCGGCGGCCAGCAGGGGCGCGGCGGCGAGCAGGGCGGCCAGCAGGAGCAAGGCGGGCAGGATCAGCCGGCGGTGCACGCGCTTCATCCTCGGGAATAGCGGCCGGCGCGCTTCACGCCGGTCGCCAGCTTGGTGCCCACTTCGCGCACGACGCGAGGCATGATGCGCGCGCGAAAGCGCTCGAGGAACGCGGCCACCGCCGGCGCGTCGCGCTTGGCCAGCTCGCGCAGCGCCCAGGACAGCGCCTTCTCGACCATGTCGTCCTGGTCGTCCACCAGCACTTCGCACAGCGCCAGCGTGCGCGGCGTGTCGCCGGTGCCGCCGCGCGACTTGAGGTTGAGCGGCACGGTGGAAACGAGCGCCGCGCGCCGCCACCAGCGGTCGGGCGAGTGCGCCCAGCGGTGCACGCGCGGATCGTCGATGCGGCGCATGCGCCACGCCGGCCCGCTCACCGCGCAGGCGAACGTGTCCACGGTGGCCCAGTTGTCCATGCCGCGCCCGAGCAGCCCCAGGTCGGCGGGCTGCAGCGCCTCGAGCGCGCCGCGATGGCGCCACAGGAGGTCGTACGCCACCTGCCGCGCGTCGAAGCCGCGCGAGTCCACCAGCGCGATGGCCAGCCGGATGGTCTCGCGTCCCGGCCACGAGCGGATGCGCGCGAGCGATGCGTCGGAGATGGCGTAGATCTCGGCGGCGGTCAGGCCCAGCCGTTCCATGCGCGTGCCGAACCCGCCGGACGCCGGATGCTGCGAGGGTTCCCGCGCGATGGCGCGCAGCGCGCGCATCACCTCGGCAGCCTCGCGAACCGGGTCCGGGCGATCAGCCGCGGGCGAGTTCTTCGTAGAGATAGGCGCAGCTCCGTGTGCCGCCGTGGAACGACGAAAGGGAGAACTTCTCGTTGGGTGCGTGCACCTGGTCGTCGTGCAGCCCGAAGCCCATCAGGATGCTCGGCTTTCCGAACACGCTCTGGAAAGTCGCCATGACCGGAATGGAGCCGCCCTCGCGGATGAGCGCGGGCTTCTTGGTCCAAGAGCGTTCGAGCGCGCGATACGCGGCCTGCATCATGGGATCGGAGGGATCGCTGATGAACGGCATCCCTCCGTGGTGATTGCGGACCACCACGGTGCAGCCCGCCGGGGCGAGCGACTTCACGTGTGCCGCGTACGACTCGAACAGCTCGTCGGGGTTCTGGTCGGGCACGAGCCGCATGCTGATCTTGGCGGTGGCGACGCTGGGCAGCACGGTCTTGGCGCCGTCGCCGATGTAGCCGCCCCAGATGCCGTTCACGTCCAGCGTCGGGCGCGAGGTGATGCGCTCGATCGTGCTGTAGCCCTTCTCGCCCACGCCCATGGGGGCGCCGCTCTCGCGGATGAAGCCCGCCTCGTCGAACGGCAGCTCGCGCATGGCGGTGCGCTGCAGCTCGGTCAGCTCGCGCACCTTGTCGTAGAAGCCCGGCACGGTGACGCGGCCGTCGGCGTCCTTGAGCCGGTGGATGATCGTCGCGAGCGCGTTGGCCGGGTTCATCACGGCGCCGCCGAACTCACCCGAGTGCAGGTCGCGCGTGGGGCCGGTCACCTCGACCTCGGTGTACATGAGGCCGCGCAGCGCGTAGCACAGCGAGGGCTGGTCGGGACCCAGCATGGACGTGTCGCTCACCATGATCACGTCGGCGGCGAGGCGGTCCTTCCAGGCCTTCAGGAACGTGGCGAGGTTGCCGCTGCCCACTTCTTCTTCGCCCTCGATGACCATCTTCAGGTTGATCGGGAGCTTGCCGTTCACCTGGAGGTGCGCCTCGACGGCCGAGAAGTGCATGTACACCTGGCCCTTGTCGTCGCAGGCGCCGCGCGCGAACAGCTTGCCGTCGCGAAGCGTGGGCTCGAACGGCGGCGTCTTCCACAGGTCGAGCGGATCGGGCGGCTGCACGTCGTAGTGCCCGTAAAGCAGCGCGGTCGGCGCGCCCGGCGCGCCCAGCCACTCCGCGTACACCACCGGATGTCCGGCGGTGTCCACCACCTCGGTGTGGGGCATGCCGATGCTCTTGAGGTGCGCCGCCACGTGCTCGGCGCACGCGCGCACGTCGGCCTTGTGCGCGGGCTGCGCGCTCACGCTGGGAATGCGCAGGCAGGCCTTGAGGTTTTCGAGGAAGCGTTCCTGGTTCTGCTCGAGGTACTGGGTCAGGGCGTCCATGACGGGCCATTCCGTGTGAAGGGAGTACGTCGCGGGAACGGCCCGCACTGTAGCCCGTGCGCTCGCGGGCGCGCCACTGTCCCCCGGAAGATCACGGTTCCGCGTCGCGATGTCCGCGCAGGTACTGGTCGAACAGGAAGTTCTTGATCGCCTCGCCGAACGCGGGGTCGTCGGTGATGCGCTTGTAGAGCTCGAAGTTGGAATCCACGATCTCCTGAATCACGTGCTCCACCTTTTGGTCGAAGGTCAGCCGCACGTTTTCCTTCGTGTTCGCCCGCGCGGCAGCGTCGAGCGCCGCGTCGTCGTCTAGCCGCTCCATCATCTGGCTGAGCGTCACCCGGTGCTCCGGCCCCAGATTGAGCCCGAAGCGGTCGTTCAGCTCCGCGATGATCCGCGACAACGATTCCAGCTCCTCCGGGGCGATGCCGTGTGCGCTCTTCGTGGTCACGGGGTCGAGCACGCCGGGCTTGCGCTCGAGCGTGATTCTGCCGCTCGCCGTCTGCTGCACCCGATAGGACTCCATGTCGATGTTGCGCTGCAGTTCGCGCGGAAGCTCCGCGCGGTCGGCGGGCAGCAGCCGGCGAAGGTGGCGTGCGAACACGTAGAGCTGTTCGAGATCGGCGTCGGCGAACGTGAGTACCTGCGCGAGGAACGCGTAGAGCCGGGCGTAGTCGGTCAGCTGCCCGCGGAAATCGGCCTGCTCTTCCGGCGGCAGCTCGCCGTAGCGCTCGACCAGCGGCGTGAGCACGGCATACAGCCTGTCCTGTCCCGACTTCGGATCAAAGTAGACGCGGGCGAACGCCTGGACATCGGCCGCGGTGTACACCGGAAACGCCGCCAGCCGCGCTTGAATCCCGTACAGCAGGTTCGGATCGGTCGCCTCCGAAAGCAGCGTGACCTCGTAGTAGGGCTCGAACGCTGCCTTGATCTCGTCGGCCTCATTCGCGAAATCGAGCACCATGGTGCCCTTCTTGTCCGGATGCGTGCGATTGAGGCGCGACAGCGTCTGCACGGCATTCACTCCGCCGAGCTTCTTGTCCACGTATATGGCGTGCAGCAGCGGCTGGTCGAATCCCGTCTGGAACTTGTTGGCGACCACGAGGAACCGATACTCCGGCCCCTCGAACGCCTTGGCGGTCTGGGTCTCGCTGATCGCCTGGGCTTCGCCTTCGGAGTTCATCTTGGATTCGGTGTAGTCCTTGCCGCCGTCCTTGACCGTGCCCGAAAACGCCACCAGCGCCTTGAAGGGCAGCTTGCGTTCGGCGAGCAGCTTGTCGAGCGCCAGTTTGTAACGCACGGCGTGCAGGCGGGAACGCGTCACGATCATCGCCTTGGCTTTGCCGGCCACCTCGCCCTGCACCTGAGCGGCGAAGTGCTCGACCATGATCCGCACCTTTTCGCCGATCGCGTGCGGGTGCAGTTCGACGAACGACTTGAGCAGGTACTCCGCCTTCTGCTTGTCGTAGCGCGGATCGCCTTCGACCTTCTTGAGCAGCCGCCAGTAGGCCCTGCTGGTCGTATAGTTGGCGAGCACGTCGAGGATGAATCCCTCCTCGATCGCCTGCCGCATGCTGTACAGGTGGAAGGGCTCGAACTTGCCGTCGGCGCGCTTGACGCCGAACAGCTCGAGCGTCTTGGGCTTGGGCGTCGCGGTGAAGGCGAACATGCTCAGGTTGGGCGCGTGCCCGCGCTTGACCGCTTCGGCGAGCGCGAGGTTGTCCACGTCGTCCGCATCATCCTCGCTGGCGGCATCCTCGCCCTCGGCCGCCTCGAGATCCGCGACGGCGAGAATCGCCTTGAGCGGCTTGGTGCTCTCGCCCGACTGCGACGAGTGCGCTTCATCCACGATGACGGCGAAACGCTTGCCGGGAATCTCGCCAATGCCCTGCGCGATCACCGGAAACTTCTGCAGCGTGGTCACGATGATCGTCTTGCCGGCCTCGAGCGCCTCCTTGAGCTGGCGCGACGTCTTGTCGATGTT
>JADLGX010000162.1 GCA_020849095.1 Candidatus Eiseniibacteriota bacterium | reverse complement strand
TTTCGGCGGCGCGGATGCCGGCGAGGCCGCCCAGTCCGAGCAGCAGCAGCAGCCCGGTGCCGCCGATCGCCATGAACGGCATCCAGCGCAGGCGCGACAGCACGACCGGCTCGCCGTAGTGCACCAGCCCGAGCCGCACCGAATCGGGGCGCGTCTGCCACATGGGAATGGGCCGGTTCTTGCGGTCGAGGTCGGGAATGCGCGAACGCACCTCGTCCACCAGAATGCGCGCCGGGGACGTCACCGTGTATCCCGCCGCCAGGCTGTCGATGACTTCCTCGGGCACCCGCGTGTGCGCCACCCCCACGTTCTGCCACGCGCGCGGCAGCCCCGTGGTGTCGGTGATGACGATGGGGAAGTCGATGTTCTCGAGCACTTCGCCGAGCAACCGGCGCAGCTCGGGATTGCGCGTGGCGGGAAGCGACGCCTCGGCGCAGAAGCGCGCGAGCACGCGCGAGGTGGTGGCCACCTCCGTGGACAACCGCTGCACCATCTGGTGCGTGAACAGGAAGACGGCGGCCACCAGCAGGCCGCCGCCCACGAAAAGTCCTGTCTTGAGCAGCGCCTTCACGTCGAGACGTACGGGACCGACCTTACCGGGCATCTCTCGTGTCCTCGCGCTGGGCGTGAGTGACGGCTACGGGCGTCGCAGTTCCGTGAGTCCGCCCAGGTACGGCTGCAGCGCCTTCGGGATCGCCACCGAGCCGTCGGCCCGCTGGTGATTCTCGAGCAGCGTCGCGAACGTGCGCGGCAGCGCGACGCCCGAGGCGTTGAGCGTGTGCGGGATCTCGGCCTTGGCGCCCGCCTCGCGGCGGAAGCGCATGCCCATGCGGCGGGCCTGGAAGTCCTCGAAGTTCGAGCACGACGAGCACTCGAGCCACGAGCCCTGCCCCGGCGACCACACCTCGAAGTCGTAGCACTTGGCGGCGGCAAAGCTCATGTCGCCGCTGCACAGCAGCAGCACGCGGTACGGCAGCTCGAGCGCCTCGAAGATGTCGGCCACGTCGCGGGCCAGCTTCTCGTGCTCGTCGTAGCTCGTCTCGGGCGCGACCACCTTGACGCACTCCACCTTGTCGAACTGGTGCACGCGCACCATGCCACGCGTGTCGCGGCCCGCGGCGCCGGCCTCGCGCCGGTACGACGCGCAATAGGCGGTGGCGTAGATCGGCAGCGTGCCCGGATCGAGGATCTCCTCGCGCCAGATGTTGGTCACCGGCACTTCGGCGGTCGGGTTGAGGAACAGGTCGTCCTCACCGATGTGATACATATCGCCTTCCAGCTTGGGCAGCTGCCCCGTGCCGAACAGCGCCGCGCGGCGGATGACGTGCGGAACCGAGTACTCGGTGTAGCCGTGCTTCGTGGTGTGGAAGTCGAGCATGAAGCTGATCAGCGCGCGTTCGAGCCGCGCGCCCATGCCGGTGAACAGCAGGAAGCCCGAGCCCGAGATCTTGCTGGCGCGCTCGAAGTCGAGCAGCCCCAGGTCGGTCGCCAGGTCCCAGTGCGGCTTGGGCTCGAAGTCGAACTTCGGCTTCTCGCCCCAGTGGCGCACCACCTGGTTCTGCGCGGCGTCGCGTCCCGGCGGCACGCTGGCGTGCGGCATGTTGGGGAACCACGCGGCCAGCGAGACGCTTTCCTCTTCCAGCGTGCGCAGCTGCTCGTCGAGCTCCTTGACCTTGTCGCCCACCGCGCGCATCTCGGCGATCTGGGCGGAGGCGTCCTGGCCGGTCTTCTTGAGCTGGGCGATCGCCTCGCTGGCCGAGTTGCGATGGGCCTTGAGCTGCTCGGTCTCGTGCAGCAGGGCGAGGCGCTTGTCTTCGATCTGGTAGAAGCGGGCGAGGTCCACCGTCATGCCCTTGAGGGCGATGCCGGCTTCCACCTTGTCGCGGTGGGCGCGGAGGAACTTGAGGTCGAGCATGAAATCCGCCGGGTTCGGGAGCGCGGCGCACGGGGGCGACGCAGTTCGGTGCAGCGAGCAGTGAGAAAACAGGAAACGGCGCGGGCGCGCAAGCCCGTGGGGCATTTGGCCAAGGCCGCCGCGATCTGGCATTGCATCGCCGGCGGCCGGGCCGCATCCTACGGTCGGCCGTCCATCCGACCCACGCTTCACCCTCACCTTCAGGAGATGCCCATGAAGCGCGTCCTTTCCGTGCTGGCGCTCGCTGCCGTCATCGCGCTCGCCATCACCGTCGTGAGCACCGCCTCCCAGCGCCCCGGCAAGTCCGCCGGCAAGTCGGCGCAGTCGGCCTCGATGACGACCGCCGGCTCCGCGGCCGACTGTCCTCCCGGCAGCTGCGACGACCCGAGCCAGTGCCCCGGCATGTCCAAGAGCAGCGGCGCGACCGCCTCGCACGCCGACATGAGCAGCGGCTCGTGCCCGGCGTCCGCCTCGTCGGGCTGCCCGTCGCAGTGCGCTCCCGAAGCCAAGGGCGCCTCGAACGCGGTGGCGATGGCCGACAGCAAGCACTAGCGGAAGCAGCGGCAGTTCGAACGGCGCGAGGATCTCTCCTCGCGCCGTTCATTTTTGTTCATGCGCGGCGGCGCATCTCGTATAGCGTGCGCCGACCATGTCCACCGCGCACGCCGCTCCCGCCCGCTACACCCACCCGTCCGTCTTCCTCGTGCTCGCGCTGCCCTTCGGCGTCATGGGCGGCTACCTGTCGGTCACCATCGGCTGGCAGCTGACGCACGCGGGCATCGGCCTGGGCGCGGTCGCCGCGCTGATCGCGGCCAGCTACATCCCGCACACCTGGAAGTTCCTGTGGGCGCCCATCGCCGACAGCACGCTGACGCGGCGAGGCTGGTACCTGATCGCCGGCACGTTCAGCTCGGCCGGCATCGTGGCGACCGGGCTGGTGCCGCACACGGCCGCCGCGCTGCCACTGCTGACCGCCGTGGTTCTGGCCTCCAACTTCGCGGTCACGTTCCTGGCCATGTCGGTGGAGAGCCTCATGGCCCACGGCACCGCCGAGCACCAGAAGGGGCGCGCCGGGGGCTGGTTCCAGTCGGGCGCCCTGGGCGGCAACGGGCTGGGCGGCGGGCTGGGGCTGTGGATGGCGCAGCGCACCGAGGTGACCTGGCTGCCCGGGCTGGTGCTGGGGCTGGC
>JADLGX010000161.1 GCA_020849095.1 Candidatus Eiseniibacteriota bacterium | reverse complement strand
CCGCTTGCGGGCGGCGTCGTCCGCCGCGTCGGTCCAGCGCAGCGACGGCTGGCCGATCACCGAGATGTCGGGATTGCTCACGCCCGCCAGCGCCGAAGGCGCGGACGAAAAGCAGCAAAGCAGCGCGGCGCAGGCAGCCGCCGCCAGGAATGATGCGCGCATGGGTGAAGCCTCCACGGGGTCACGGCGCGCGCGAACACCCGGCTCGTTCGGCCGGAGCGGCGCAGCGCAGGATGAGGTCGTGTCGGGAGGAGAAGCCTCAGGGCAGGAGCCCCGCCGGCTTCAGGCCGCGGGAGGAGCGCGCGGGGCGCCGGCCGTCGGGAGCGACGCGGCGTATTCGGAGCGGCCCGGCGCGGAGTACCCCGCCCAGCCCGAGATCGCGGGGGCGGCATCGGGCGCCTCACCGGCCGCGAGTGTGCCGCCGTGCAGGTTGTTGCAGGCGCCGCAGAAGTGCTCAGCGCCGCTCGAGTCCCCGCAGTGCGGATCCTCGATGTGGTGCCACAGGTGCGCCGCCGATCCCAGGAGGAGCGTGGCGACCAGCAGCAGCGCGCGGACGGCGCGCGGCACGCGGCGGACGAGGAGCGGCAGGAGGTTCATGAGGCGCGCAGTCTGGCATGGCGCGAGGGGCCGCCACAATCCAATTGCGGCCCGGCGTCAGGCTTCTTTCGACCAGCGCACCAGTTCGGGCAACGTGAGCTCCTTGCCGTACATGAGCATGCCCACCCGGAACGCCGTGCCGGCCGCCTTGCGCATGTACCAGGCCGCTGCGGCCAGAAGCACCAGTCCGAGCGCCACCTCCCACGGCTGCGCCCCGCCCATGGCGACGCGGATGGGAATCAGCGTGGGCGAGAACGCGGGCACCTGGCTGAGCACGGCCAGCCACGTGGCGTCGGGCGACTCGATCGCGGTGTCGAGGAACATGAACGGCATCATGGGCAGGAAGATCAGGTAGGCCTGCAGTTTGGATGTGGACTGCAGGTCCTTGACCGTCGCGAGCACGAGCGAGAACAGCGACACGAAGAACACGAAGCCGATCAGCATGTACAACGCGAACACGCCGAGCGTCCACGGATTGAGCGCCGCGGGCAGCGTCCACGACATGAGCATGGCGGCCACCACGCCGCCGACCGTCCAGATGACGGGCTGCGCCAGCCCGATGAGCGTGTACGCGACGATCTTGCCGTCGATCCACGACTGCGGACTGATGGCCGAGACGATCACCTCGGTGACGCGCGACTGCTTTTCGGCAGAGATGCCGATGGCCAGGTACATGTTGGTGCCGAACACCGCCATGACGAGCACCACGGCCATGATGAGCGCCGCCGCGCGGTCGGCGCCGCTGGTGCCCACGCGCGGGTCGGCCACGCGTTCGGTCGTACGGATCGTGTCGGTGAACGCGGCGAACTCCGCCACACCGACCGGGTGGCCTGCTGCGCGCTCGAGCCGCGCCAGCGTGGCGACGTGGCGCTCGACCCGCGACTTCCATCCGGCGCCCTCACGCTGGACGACGAAGCGCACCGTGTCGCCGCGCGCGAAGCCCGCGGGCAGCAGCACCGCGCCCTCGACCGCGCCCTTGCCGCCGCGCTTGATGACGGCGGCCAGCGCCTCGGCGCTCGCGGAATCCCCGCGCGGCGTGAGCCAGCGGTAGCCCGCCAGCGGCGGCAGCGAATCGCCGGTCACCGCGCCGGCCGCGTCGTAGCGCACGACGGCGATCGCCCGCACGCGCTTGGCGTCGCGCGCCTTGATCCAGCCCACCACGAAGCTCATGCCCACCAGCAGCACGGGCACGAGCAGCGTGGAGACCACGAAGTCGGTGCGCATGAGCATGCGCTTGATCTCCCAGCCCGCGACGGGCACCCACTCGCGGAAGCGGCTACGCATGGTGGGCCTCCGGTTCGCCGGCCGGCGCGAGCGGCGCGGCCGCCGCGGCGGGATCGGCGCCGCGCACCGCGCGCACGTAGATCTCGTGCAGCGACAGCGCGCTGGTCGAGATGCGCTCGATGCGCCACGCGCGCGCCAGTTCGGCCAGCAGCGGGCCCAGGTCGGAGCCCGCGGGCAGCGCCACGTCGAGCGTCACGAGCCCTTCGCGCTCCTCGCCCGCGCGGCACTCCACGCCGGGCGCCACCCGCGCCACCGCCGCGACGGGATCGCCGGAGCCGCCGCCCGCGCCGCGGCGCAGCTCGAGCTTCACCTCTTCGCTCGCGCCACCGGCGGCGCGCAGGCGGATCTCGTCGAGCGTTCCCGAGAGCAGCTCGGCGCCGTTGGCGATGAGCAGCAGCCGGTCGCACAGCCGCTCGGCGAGCGTGAGCTGGTGCGCGGACAGCAGCACCGCGGCACCGCGTGCGCGCAGCTCGCCGATCAGGTCCAGGAACAGCTCCTGGTTGAGCGGGTCGAGACCCGAGAAGGGTTCGTCGAGCACTGCCAGCGCGGGGCGGTGAATGACCGCGCCCAGGAACTGCACCTTCTGCTGGTTGCCCTTGGACAGCGTGTTGAGCCTGGCGGTCAGGCGCTCGGTGAATCCCAGCCGCTCGAGCCAGCGCTTGCCCTCGGCGCGCGCATCGGCGCGCGACATGCCGCGCAGCGTGCCCAGGTAGACGAGCGTGTCGATGAGCGTCGCGTCCTCGAACAGCCCGCGCTCCTCGGGCAGGTAGCCCACGAGCCGGCGGTCCATGACCGGGCCGCCCATGAACGTGACGCTGCCGGCATCGGGGCGGGTGATGTTCATGAGCATGCGCAGCGACGTGGTCTTGCCCGCGCCGTTCGGTCCCAGGAAGCCGAACACCTCGCCCGCGCGCACCTCGAAGCTCAGTCCGCGCACGGCTTCGAAGTCGCCGAAGCGCTTGCGGATTCCCTGCACGGCCAGCAGCGGCCCGGCTTCCGTCATCGGGTCTCCGGCGGCGGCGAGCCCAGCTCGTCGCCCAGTTGATCGAGGAACGCGCGCAGGAATGCCGTGCGGCGCTCCGCCTCGGCGCGCCCGGCGGCGGTGCGCATGGTGGCGCCCAGCCCGAGCAGCTTGGTGTAGAAGTGATCCACCGCGAACTTGGTGTCGTCCAGCGGACGACTCTCCCCCCAAGGATCGTCACCGTGAAACCACTGCCCGTTCATGCGCACGCCGGTCGAGATGCAGCGCAGCAGCCCGATCGTGCCGAGCGCCTCGAGGCGGTCGGCGTCCTGCAGCGCGCGGCCCAGTTCGTCCTGCGGCACGGCGCCGCGCGAAAAGCTGTGGTCGCGCACGGCGGCCGCGATGGTCGCGATGGCCTCGGGCGCGAACCCCAGCTCGGCCAGGCGGCGGGCGGCGAAGTCGGCCGCCCACTCGCTGGCGCGCGCGCGATCTGGCGAGTCCTTGGGCACGTGCACGGCGTCGTGCAGCAAGGCGGCGGCGACGGCGGCGCGCGGATCCACGGCGCCGTCTCCCAGCTTCAGCGTCCACAGCGCCACGCGCAGCAGATGGGCGGCGTCGTGCGAGGGATCGGGCGTCGCGAGCTGCGCGTCGCGCGCGCGCGCCTCGGCCAGCAGCGCGGTCAGCGCGGTATCGGCGGCAATGCGGTCGAGCAGCGCCTGACGGGACGAGTTCATGACGGGGGACGCTATCCGAACCCGACCGTGCGCGAAAGCGCCCGGCGAGGGCCGACGTCGTGTTATCGTCGCGGCGCGCTCCACCGCCCGGGACTTCGACACGGAGACTCCTATGAAGCGATTCGCCGCCGTTCTCGTGATGGCCGCTCTCCTGTTCACTGCACTGGCTCCCCGCCAGGCGGCCGCCAGCAACAACGACTTCAACGAAGTGGCCAAGACCACCGCGTTCGGCGCGCTGGGCGGGCTGCTCGTGGGCAGCGCAGTCGCACTTCTGG
>JADLGX010000160.1 GCA_020849095.1 Candidatus Eiseniibacteriota bacterium | reverse complement strand
GATTCGCGCGCGTACGAGCTGCGCAACGGCCGCCTGTACCAGATCACGCGCGACCACACGGTGGCGCAGGAGTACGCCAACCAGGGCAAGCTGCCGCAATCCGAAGTGGACCAGCACCCGATGAACCACGTGCTCACGCGTGCGCTGGGCGCCCCGGTCGAGACCATCGAGAGCGACACGCACCATCGCGAGATCGAGGACGGCGACCGGCTGCTGCTGTGCTCGGACGGCCTGACCAAGGTGGTGAGCGAGGACGAGATCGCCGCCGCCATGACCGCCAATCCGGTGAGTGCCGACGCCTGCCGCGCGCTGGTGGACCTGGCGCTCGCCCACGGCGCCCCGGACAACGTCACGGTGATCGTGGCCGCGTACCGGGTGGACTAGCCGGGAGGATGCGCCTGCGTCCCTTCGCGCTGCTCGCCTCCCTCCTCGCCCTCATGCTGTCCGCGTTCCCGCCCGCGCACGCGCAGACTATCGCGTTCACGTTCGACGACGGGCTCGATCCCGCCACGCATCCCGATGCGCTGCGCTGGAACGGGCAGCTGCTGCGCACGCTGTCCCGGAGCGGCGTGCGGGCCATGATCTTTCCCGCCGGCCGCATGGGCGGCACGCCGACCGGGTTGCCGCTGGTGCGCGCCTGGGCCGACAGCGGGCACACGGTGGGCAACCACACGTGGTCGCACCGCAACCTCGCGGGCCGGATCACGCTGGCCGAGTTCCTCGCCGACGTGGGCCGCGCCGACTCGCTGCTGAGCGGCATGCCCACCTGGCGGCCCATGCTGCGCTTTCCCTACCTCAAGGAGGGCGACACGGCCGAGAAGCGCGACGGCGTGCGGGAGTGGATGCGCGAGCGCGGTTACCGTCCGGCGCCGGTCAGCGTGGACGCGAGCGACTGGTACTACAACCAGCGCTACCTCGAGCTGATCGCGGAGCGCCGCACCAGCAAGCTGCCCCGGCTGCGCGACGCGTACCTCGCCCACCTCTGGGATCGCGCGGTGTACTACGACTCGCTCGCGCGAACCGTGCTGCACCGCAGCCCGGCGCACGTCCTGCTGCTGCACACCAACGCCATCAACGGGGCGTACCTGGGCGACGTGATCGCCATGTTCCGCGAGCGCGGCTGGCGCGTGGTGCCGCCGGACGAGGCGTTCGCGGACGAGCTCTACGCGACGCAGCCCTCCGGGCTGCCGGCTGGCGAGGGCATCGTGTGGGCGCTCGCGCGCGACGCGGGCGTGACCGGCCTGCGCTATCCGGCCGAGGACGGCGAGTACGAGAAGCCGGCCGTGGACCGGGCGCTGGGCGGCCCGTAGCGAAGGGCCGCGGCAGGCGCCCACGCGTGGCGGGCAACCCCGGTCGGTCACGAGTTTCATTGACCCCACCCCGGCCCGCTCCGTACGCTCGCCGCCGCATCTCCCACCCTGCTTGCACCGCGTCAACGGAGGCCCCCCATGCGCCGCACCCCGCTCTCACTTCTCGCCTTCGCGTGCTTCCTCCTCGCGCTGCCCGCCGTGGTTCACGCGCAGGTCAATCTCGCGGCCGGCAAGCCCGTCACCGCGAATTCCTTCTTCGCCGGCTATCCCGCGGCCAACGCCGTGGACCCGGACACTTCGGGAACCGCGTGGAACGCCGGCAACTTCGGCCCGTCGTGGATCGAAGTGGATCTCGGAGCCGAGTACCTGATCGGGTCGTTCGTCGGCAAGGCCGCCGCCGCGCCGACCGGCGAGATCAGCCACTCGATCACCGGGCGCCGCAACATCGGCACCACGCTGTCGCTGGGCTCGTGGTCCGGCACCGTCGGCATGGACCAGCTCGTGCCCATTCCGTGCAGCACCGCGCTGCCGGTGCGATACATCCGCATCACGTCGGCCTCATCGGCGTCGTGGATCGCGTGGTGGGACGTGCGGCTCTACGAAGGTTCGGCCCCCGTCCGGGCCACGACCGACACGTGGGGACGCATCAAGTCGCTCTTCACCGGCCGATGATCCCGCGGACGCCGCGCGTTTCGCGCCGATGAGCGCGCGCCGGGCGGCGTCCGCCGCGATCGCCGGTATCGCCGCGGCCCTGATTGCGCTCGCCGCGCCCGCTCAGGCCGCGGCCCTGCGCCCCTACGTACGCGCGGGCTGGACCGCCGGACCGTTGCGCATGACGGACTTCAACTCGGCGACGCAGGACGGCGCGCCCTTCTACGCCGTGGCGGGGCTCACGAGTTCGTTCGCCGACGTGGGCGTCGCGGCGGGTCCCACGGCATCGGCCGGGCTGTGGCTGACACGCTCGGTGCGAGCGGGCGCCACCTGGTCCCACCAACAGACCGCACGCCAGCACAGCATGTACGCGCCGGGTCGCGTGTCCTTCGACGACCACCTCGAGTTCGCGATCACCGAGATCGGCGGCGAGCTGGCGGTCCGCTTCGAACGGCTCGCAGGACTCACATTGGCTGCGACGCTCGCGAGCGGACGCGCGCGCTTCGAGCGCGATTTTTCCGGGCGCGACCTGGCGGCGCCTGCCGAACTCCAGCTGGACGTCGGCGCACGCAAGACCGGACTCACCTACGGCTTGGCCGTCGGCCTGGACCAGACCAACTCGCGAGGGCTGGCCGGCTGGGTCATGGCCGGCGTGAGGATTCGCGACATGGGACGCATGCCGCTGGGCGGGACCTCGAACGACGGCACCGCCACGACGGCGGCCTGGGGCAAGACGCCGTGGATGGACTACACGACGCTCTTCCTGGCGGCCGGGACCGGATTCGACCGGCACCCCTGAAGCCCTCGGGCGCCCCGCCACGGATCTCCTGTTGACAGCCCTCCACCCTCCCGCGCATAGTTTGTTCGGCACGCAAACAAAGCCCCAGCCGGTCCGGCACTCTTCTAATTGAGCCGCCCCGGCGCCCCAGTGTTCCGAGGCCTGTCCCGGAGGCGTTTCATGTTCGCAAGCTCCACGCGCCACCTCGTCGTGATTGCCGCCCTGCTCGCCCTCGCCGCGTCGGGCTGCGCCAAGCACCGCGGGATCACGGCGCCCACGATCAAGGACCCGGTCGTCTACGCCGATGGCTTCGGCGCCAATGTGGACTTCCAGGCGTTCCTCGGCTCCAAGCTCGACGCCATCAGCATCGACTCGACGACGGTCCACGCGGGCAGTTCGGCCATCAAGATCACGGTGCCCGGCCCCGGTGATCCCTCGGGCGGCTACGCCGGCGGCGCGTTCACGGTGAACCGCGCGCGCGACCTGTCCACCTACAACGCGCTCACCTTCTGGGCCAAGTCGAACCGTCCGATCACGTTCGACGTGGTCGGGCTGGGCAACGACAACACGGGCACGTCCAAGCTCGAGGCCAGTTGGAAAGACGTCGCGATCGGCATGACGTGGACCAAGTACACGATCCCGCTTCCGCTCGCCTCCAAGCTGACGGCGGAGAAGGGCATGTTCTACTTCGCCGAGGGACCCGAGAACGGCGCCGGCAGCACGGTGTGGTTCGACGAGATCCAGTACGAGTTCGTCACCAACGTGACCGACCCGCGCCCTTCGTTCACGTCGGGCAACATCAGCCCCGACGTGGGCGCCGAACTCGCGGTGGCCGGCACCAAGGTGACCTTTGCCGTGGACGGCATCGACCAGGAGATCGGTTGCATGCCGGGTTACTTCACGTTCGTTTCGTCGGCCGACACGGTGGCGACGGGCGGCGAGGGCGTCGTGCACGTGGTGGGGCTGGGGACGGCGACCATCACGGGCCTGCTGGGGAACATTCCGGCGACCGGCACGCTCACGCTCACGCCCAACCCGGCGCCCCAGTCGGCCGCGCCCACGCCGACCGTGCCCGCCGGCGACGTGATCTCGCTGTTCAGCAACGCCTACACCAATCGCACGGTGGACACGTGGTCCGCCAACTGGGACTTCGCCGACGTGTCCGACGTGACGCTGTCGGGCAACGCCACCAAGAAGTACACGAACCTCGTGTACGCGGGCATCGAGTTCACGACCAGCCAGATCGACGCGACGGGAATGACGCACTTCCACGCCGACGTCTGGGCCCCGACGGGGACCGTCTTCCGGATCAAGCTCGTGGATTTCGGCGCGAATGGTAGTTTCGGCGGCGGAGACGATCGCCAGCACGAGCTCTCGTTCACCGCCGCATCCTCGCCCCCGCTCACGATCGGCTCCTGGAGCAGCTTCGACATTCCGCTGTCGGCGTTCACCGACATGACCACGCGCGCCCATGTGGCGCAGCTGATCATCTCGGGCGATCCCGGCACCGTGTATGTCGACAACGTGTACTTCCACAAGTAGACGTCCCCGGGAGGAAGTTCGTGGCCATTCGCAAATCCGTCGAATCCGGCAGGAGCGGTTCCGCGCGCAAGGGCGCATCGGCGGTCGAGCCGGTGCGCACGCGTCCGCTCGCCGATTCCGTGCTCCGGCTGATCTGGCAGGAACGCGCCATCTCGCGCGCCGAAATCGCGCGCCGCGCCGACCTGTCCCGCTCCACCGTGTCCGAGGTCGTGGACACGCTGCTGCCCACGGGGCTGGTGACCGAGGGCGGGCCGGGCGAATCGCTGGGCGGACGGCGTCCCATCGTGCTCAACTTCCAGGACGACGCCTGCTGCATCCTGGGAGTCGAGATGGGCGCGTCGCACGTGGCCGTGGCGCTCACCGACCTGCGCGGGCGGGTGATCGACTGGGAACACCGCCACCATCCGGTGCGCTCGGACCCCGAGGGAACGCGCGCGCTCATCGCCGAGCTGTGCGACGCCAGCCTCGCCAGCCGCAAGAGCGGGGCGCGGCGCCTGGTCGGCATCGGCATCGCGGTGCCCAGTCCCGTGGATCCCAAGCATCCCTTCTCGCTGTCCGAGGTCGTGCTTCCGGACTGGAAGGGCACGAGCGGGCTCGACTTTCTCGGCGAGCGCTACGGCGTTCCCGTGATGGTGGACAACGACGCCAACCTGGGCGCGCTCGCCGAGCACTGGTGGGGAGCGGCGCGCGGCGCGCACCACTTCGCCTACGTGAAGGTGGGAACGGGCGTGGGCTCGGGCCACGTGATCGACGGCGAGGTGTACCGCGGCGCGACCGGGTTCGCCGGCGAAATCGGGCACATGTCCATCGATCCCAACGGCGAGCTGTGCGTGTGCGGACTGCGCGGCTGCCTGGCCACCCACGTGGGCTCGCCGGCGCTGGTCAAGCGCGCCCGCGCGCTGCTGGGCGAGTATCCCGGCAGCAGCCTGGCCAACGGCAAGACGACCATCGACATCATCGAGAAGGCCGCCATCGACGGTGACGAACTGGCGCTGCGCGTGGTGCGCGACGCCGCGGAATACCTGGGCATCGCCATCGCCGGCATGCTCAACCTGATGAACCCCTCCGTCGTCATCGTCGGCGGCGGTATCACCCAGTTGGGCGACCGGTTCCTGTTGCCGCTGCGCGAGACCATCCAGCAGCGGACGCGCGTCCACACGGGCGCGGTCTCCTCGATCCTCATGAGCGAACTGGGCTGGCAGACGATCGCCGTGGGCGCCGCCAGCATGGTGCTCAAGGAAGCGCTCGCCAATCCCCGGCTCTTCCCCGCCGCCAATCGCGCGGCCAAGGCGATTCGATGAAGCGTTTTCTTCTCCTGCTCGTGACCGTCACCGCGCTCTGCGGCGTCTTCGGCTGCATCTCGGAGCCGCTCATCCAGCAGTCGGCTCCGGTCACCGGGAGGGCGACACTGTGGGCCGACGAGTTCGACGGTCCATTGAACTCCTCGCCCAACCCGACGCGGTGGGGCTACGACATCGGCACCGACTGGGGCAACGCGCAGCTCGAGTACGACACCGCGCGCCCCGAGAACGTGTCGCTCGACGGCGCCGGCCACCTGCGCATCACGGCGCGCCAGGAGTCGTACCTGGGCAGCAACTACACGTCGGGCCGCATCACGACCAGGGCGTTCTTCGCGCAGGCCAAGGGGCGCTTCGAGGCCCGCATCAAGCTGCCCGTGGGACAGGGCATCTGGCCGGCGTTCTGGCTGCTCGGCAACGACATCGGCACGGTGGGCTGGCCGGCGTGCGGCGAGATCGACATCATGGAGTACCGCGGCCAGGAGCCCAGCAAGCTCATCGGGAGCCTGCACGGGCCCGGCTACTCGGGCGGGAACCCGCTCACCGCCATCTACACGCTGACCGGCTCGACGTTCGACTCCGGCTACCACGTGTTCGCGGTCGAATGGGAAACGGGCAAGATCACCTGGCTCGTGGACGACGTGCCCTACCAGGTGCGCACGCCCAGCAACGTGCCCGCCGGCGGACGCTGGGTGTTCGAGCATCCGTTCTTCGTCATTCTCAACGTGGCCGTCGGCGGAAACTTCGTCGGCGCGCCGAACGGATCGACCTCCTTTCCCCAGACGATGCTCGTGGATTACGTCCGGGTGTATCAGGCCAAGTCTTGATCGCTCGCGCCCTGCTGCGCGGCATCGCGCCCGCGCTGGCGCTCGCCGCCGCGCTCGCGGGCGCGGGATGCGCCCCTCCCCGGCACGATCTGCCCGAAGGCGTGCTCGTGGTGTCGCAGGAGCAGATGTCGTCGTGGGTGCGGAACTTCAATCCGCTCACCACGGCCGCCGCGCCGCGCTGGCCCACGCTGGCGGGCGTGTACGAGCCGCTGTTCGTGTTCAACAGCATCAAGTCCGAGCAGGTGCCCTGGCTGGCGGTGTCGCACGAATGGCGCGAGGGCAGCCGCGTGCTGCGGCTGACCACCCGCGACAGCGTGAAGTGGTCCGATGGCCGGCCGTTCTCGGCGCGCGACGTGGCGTTCACGTTCCAGCTCGTGCGCAAGTTCCCGGCGCTCGACCGGCGCGGGCAATGGGGCTTTCTCTCGGACGTCCGCGCCGTGGACGAGCGCACGGTGGACTTCACGTTCCAGCGCGTGTTCATTCCCGGCTTCGACGAGATCGCGGCGCAGCAGATCGTGCCCGAGCACATCTGGAAGGACCTGAAGGACCCGGTCACGTTCCAGAACGAGCATCCGGTCGCGACCGGGCCGTTCACCGAGGTGAACGTGTTCCGCGACCAGGTCTACGAACTCGGGCGCAATCCGCACTACTGGCAGAAGGGCAAGCCCGCCATCTCCGCGCTGCGGTTTCCCGCCTACCCGTCCAACGACCGCGCCAACCTGGCGCTGGTGTACGACGAGGTGGAATGGGCGGGCAACTTCATTCCCGCCATCGACCGCGTGTTCGTGAAGCGCAATCCCCGCGACCACGCCTACTGGTTCCCGCTCACCGCCGGCGTCGTGTACCTGTACACGAACACCACACGCGCGCCGTTCGACGACGTGCGCGTGCGCAAGGCGCTCAGCATGGCGATCGACCGTCCGCTCATGGTGGACGTGGCCGCGTTCCGCTACACGCACCCCTCCGACGCGACCGGCATGAGCGAGTCGTACGCCGCGTGGCGCGACTCGGCCGCCGCCGCGCATGGCGACTGGGTGACGTTCGACCTCGCGCGCGCCAACGCGCAGCTGGACTCGCTCGGCTTCGCGCGCGGCGAAGGCGGCATCCGCCGCATGAGCGACGGCAAGCCGCTGCGCTACGAAGTGCTCTGCGTGTCCGGATGGTCGGACTGGGTCCGGGCCTCGCAGATCATCGCGCGCAACCTGCGCGAGGCCGGCGTGGACGTGACCGTCCGCACCTACGACTTCGGCGCGTGGTTCCAGAAGGTGCAGGAGGGCGACTTCGACATGACGATGGGCTGGTCCATCGAAGGCCCCGCCCCCTACCACCTGTACCGCTGGCTCATGTCGTCCACCACGCTCAAGCCCATCGGCCAGCCGTCCGCCGGCAACTGGCACCGCTACTCGAACCCGGCCGCCGACCGCGCGCTGGCCGCCTTCGAGACCGAGACCGACCCGGCCGCGCAGCGCCGGCTGGGCGCCGACCTGCAGCGGCTGTTCGCCGAACTGGCGCCCGCCATTCCGCTGTACCCGAATCCCTCGTGGGCGGAGTTCAACACGCGGCGCATCACGGGCTTCCCCACCGCCGCGGACCCCTACGCGGATCCGTCCCCCAACAAGATGGAGCGAGGCGAGATCCTGCTGGTTCTCACGTCGCTCCGGCCGAGGTGACGGCTCATGCGCTACCTGCTGCGACGGCTCGGCTTCTACCTGGTGGCGGCGTGGGCCGCGCTGACGATCAACTTCTTCCTGCCGCGGCTCATGCCGGGCGACCCGGCGACCGCGCTGTTCGCGCGCTTCAAGGGCAAGCTCGCTCCCGAGGCGATCGACGCGCTGCGCGCCACGTTCGGGCTCACCGACGCGCCGCTGTGGAGCCAGTACCTCACCTACCTCGGCCACGTCCTGCGCGGTGAGATGGGCATTTCGATCGCCTACTTTCCGGCGCCCGTTTCGCAGGTGATCGGCACGGGCCTGGGCTGGACGATCTTCCTGGCCGGCTCGGGCGTGGTGCTCAGCTTCGCGATCGGCTCGCTGCTCGGCGTGGCCGCCGCCTGGTGGCGCCGCGGCTGGGTGGACACCTGGCTGCCGTCGCTGCTCGTGTTCTTCGGCTCGCTCCCCTACTTCTGGCTGGCGATGGCCGCGCTCTACCTGTTCGGGTTCCAGCTGGGCTGGTTCCCGCTGGGGCACGCCTACTCGGACGACGCGGTGCCGGGCTGGACGCTGGGCTTCGCCGCCGACGTGCTGCGCCACGCCGCGCTGCCCATGCTGACAATCGTGCTCGCCACGCTGGGCGGCTGGCTGCTGTCCATGCGCAACACCATGATCTCGGTGCTCGGCTCGGACTACGTGAATCTGGCGCGCGCCAAGGGGCTGCCGCCCGGCCGCGTGGTCATGCGCTACGCGGCGCGCAACGCGCTGCTGCCCAGCGTCACCAGCTTCGGCATGGCGCTCGGGTTCGTGCTCGGCGGCTCGCTGCTCACCGAGATCGTGTTCAGCTACCCGGGCCAGGGCTACCTGCTGGTGCAGGCCGTGCGCAACCAAGACTACCCGCTCATGCAGGGCATCTTCCTCGTCATCACGCTCGCCGTGCTCGGCGCCAACTGGATGGTGGACATCGTGTACCTGTGGCTCGACGCCCGCACCCGGGACTCCGCCTCGTGAGCGCCCCCGATCTCGGCCGCAGCGGCCTGTCCACCTGGGCGCTGGCCATCCGGCGCGACCGCAAGGCGCTGATCGGCGCCTCCATGCTGGCGCTGTTCGCGATCGTCGCGGTGACGGGCCCGTGGTTCGCGGGTGACCCCACGGCGCTGGTCGGCATTCCGCTGCAGGGGCCGTCCCCCGCGCACTGGCTGGGCACCAACGGCCAGGGGCAGGACGTGCTCACCCAGCTCATCGTGGGCACGCGTGTGTCGCTGGCGATCGGCTTCGCGGTCGGGCTCATCGTGGTGCTGTTCGGCGCGCTCGTGGGCGTGACGGCCGGCTATTTCGGCGGGCGCGTGGACGGACTGCTGAGCGTGTTCTCGAACATCTTCCTGGTGCTGCCGGGCATGCCGCTGGCCATCGTGATCGCCGCCTACCTGCCGAGCGGGCCATTCACCGTGGCGCTGGTGCTGGTGGTGACCGGCTGGGCGTGGAACGCGCGCGTGCTGCGCGCGCAGGCGCTGGCGCTGCGCCGGCGCGACTTCGTGGCGGCCGCCATCGTGGCCGGCGAGTCGGACATCCGCATTCTCATGGCCGAGATCCTGCCCAACATGATGAGCGTGCTCGTGGCGCAGGTGATCGGCAGCACGGTGTACGCGATCGGCGCGCAGGTGGGCCTGGAGTTCCTGGGCCTCGGCGACGTCTCGCGCGTCACCTGGGGCACCATGCTGTACTGGGCGCAGAACGACTCGGCCCTGCTCACCGGCTCGTGGTGGACGTTCGTGCCCGCCGGCCTGTGCGTGGCGCTGGTGGGATTCGCGCTCACGCTGCTCAACTCCGGCTTCGACGAGATCACCAACCCGCGCCTGCAGCTCGAGCGCTTCTGGCGCGTGCACCTGATCCGCCATGGCCAGACGCCCGGGCGCTCCACGCCCGTCGTGAGGGAACATGCCTGAGCCGCTGCTCTCGATCCGCGACCTGTGCGTGGACTACATCACCGAGCGCGGCGCCGTCCGTGCCGTGGACTCGCTGTCGCTCGACGTGGCACCGGGCGAGATCCTGGGCATCGCGGGCGAGTCCGGCAGCGGAAAGTCCACGCTCGCCCAGGCGCTGCTGCGCACGCTGCAGCCGCCCGCGGTCATCTCGCGCGGGAACGTGATGTTCGAGGGCCGCGACCTGCTGTCGCTGTCCGAGGACGAGCTGCAGAAGCTGCGCTGGAAGCGCATCTCGATGGTGTTCCAGAGCGCCATGGACGCGCTCAACCCCGTCACCACCATCGGCGAGCAGATCACCGACACCATCCGCGCGCACGAGAACGTGTCGCAGGCGGTGGCGGACCGGCGTGCCGGCGAGCTGCTGGAGCGCGTGGGCATCTCCGCCGACCGCCGCCGGAGCTTTGCGCACCAGCTGTCGGGCGGCATGCGCCAGCGCGTGGGCATCGCACTGGCGCTGGCGCTCGAGCCCGCGCTCGTGATTCTCGACGAGCCCACCACGGCGCTCGACGTGATCGTGGAGCGCGAGATCCTCGAGCAGATCCGCGAGCTCCAGAAGCAGCTGGGCTTCGCCGTCATGTTCATCACGCACGACCTGGCGCGCATGCTCGAGTTTTCGGACCGCGTCGCGGTGTTCTACGCCGCGCGGCTCGTCGAGGTGGGACCGGCGGCAGCCATGGCGGAGACGCCGTCGCATCCGTACACGCAGGGCCTGCTGAAGGCGTTCCCGCGCGTGCACAGCGTTCGCGAGGGGCTCGTGAGCATTCCCGGCTCCCCGCCCAGCCTGATGAACCCGCCGTCCGGCTGCCGCTTTCACCCGCGCTGCGCGCAGGCGGCCCCGGAGTGCAGCGCGAGCCAGCCCGAGCTGCGCCTGGTGAGGCCGGG
>JADLGX010000159.1 GCA_020849095.1 Candidatus Eiseniibacteriota bacterium | reverse complement strand
GGGGCGAGCGGCTCCACAGCGAAGTGTCGCCCGGTGCGGGTGGAAGTGGCGGGCGGGCCGGGACGGCGATTGATTCGAGGTTCGGCAGCCAGGCGCGAACGCGCCCTCGGGAGTGCGCGAGCTCGGCCGAAAGGCGGGCGGCCTGGGCATGGACTTCGACCTGGGCCAGCTGCAGCCGCCGTGACGCCAGCACCGAGGCCTCCCCGCGCGAAGCCTGCGCCTGGGCGCTCGCCGCGAGGCGATCGATGAGTGCCGTGAGGCGCTGGCTGATCGCCCAGCCCTCACGCGCCAGGGCCCACGCGGCATAGGCCTCTCGCAACTCGGCGCGCAACTCCGTGAGTGCGAGCTCGTGCCGGCTTTCGGCGGCGCGGAGCCCGGCGCGACCCGCGCGTGCCTGCGCCAGGTTTCGGCCGTCGAGCGGCGGCGCCCACGAGATGCTCCAGCTGTCCTGCCGCGCGGCGCCCTGGGGCGCTTCGCGGTCGAATGAACCTTCGGGGTTGTCGAGCGACTGGGCGCGCGCGCGGTCCGCGCGGGCGAGTTGCAGCGGCTCGTCGGCCACCGCTCGCACGCGATTGTCGCGCAGGGCGGCGTCGAGAAATGCGCGCTCTGTGACGACGGCGGGGACACTCGATTCGCCGGCGACGATGGTCGCCAGCACCAACAGCACTCCCATGCTCATGCTTCCTCCGGAACGAGAGGGCGGGTCCAGATGACGGATGCCGGGTCATGTGGGGACGCGCTCGTTCAGATCAGGAGGATCGAGTGCCTCTTGGGGAGTGGCGGGTGGATGCGGTGCGCCAGTGGGTGGAGGAGGCGCGGGATGCGCTCGTCCGAAATCCCGGCCGGCTGGGGAACGGCCATGGCGACGAGCGGCAGCTCGAGCGAGGCGCCGACGATTCGGGCCGGCGCGGCGCTGGTGAGCGACAGGTCGTGCGAGTGCACCGGATCGTGACCCGGCTGCTCGCTCGAGTGGTCAGCCTCGGCATGCGCATCGTGTTCGGCGTGATGGTCGGCGTGGTGGTCGGCGTGGTGCTCGGCGTGGTGCACGTCCGCGGGCTCGTGCGCGTGGTCGGCGCGGACCTCCTCGGCGGCGGGCACCGAGTGTTCGAACGCGACGTGCGCCATGAGCGCGCCGGAGGCCATGTGCCCCGCCAAAGAGGCGAGCAACAGCACGGCCGGGGCGAGTGCGCGGAGCGAAGCGAGCATGGGCGCGCACGCTGCCATGGCGGAGCGAGCGCCGTCAATCCATTTCGTACGCCGGACAACCGGCTTGCGCAGGACAGGTCGGCCGCGGACGAGGGGCGCTCAAGGCCGTTGGGGTGGCGCGGGCTCTGGGGACGAGTGGCAAGGGCAGAGGCTCCCCGGGCGAGGCCGAGACCGAGCACATCGCCCCGGTTGTGCCCGGCATCGGACAGCAACCGCAGCGAATGTGCCGGTCCGCGTGGCGCCAACTGCCCGCGCAACCTGGAGATTCGGCTCCTACGACTCGGTGACGGCACGCTTCGTCTCAGAACGTGCCGCGAAGCGATGGTACAGGATAGGAATCACGATGAGAGTGAGCAGCGTTGACGAAAGGATGCCTCCGATCACCACGGTCGCCAGCGGGCGCTGGACCTCCGCACCCGTTCCGTGCGCGAGCGCCATCGGGACGAAGCCCAGGCTCGCCACTAGCGCGGTCATCAGCACGGGCCGCAGCCGCGTCATCGAGCCTTCGCGGATGGCCTCATCGAGCGGCATGCCACGCTCGCGAAGGCCGTTGATGAAACTCACCATGACGAGCCCGTTGAGCACCGCTACGCCCGAAAGCGCGATGAAGCCGACGCCGGCCGAGATCGAAAGCGGCAGCCCCCGCACGGCGAGCGCGACAATGCCGCCCGTGAGCGCGAGCGGCACGCCGGTGAAGACGAGAAGCGCCTGCTGCACCGAGCCGAACGTCACGAACAGCAGCACGAAGATGAGGAACAGCGCGAGCGGAACCACGATCGCGAGGCGATTGCGCGCCGCAGCGAGGTTCTCGAACTGGCCGCCCCAGTTGAGCCAGTAGCCCGGCTCGAGACTCACCTCCTGCCGGACGCGCTGCTGTGCTTCGGCGACGAACGAGCCCAGGTCGCGGCCGCGCACGTTCGCCTGAACGACGACGCGCCGCTTGCCGTCCTCGCGGCTCACCTGGTTTGGTCCTTCGGCGAGCGCGATACGCGCCACCGCGCCGAGCGGCACGTACGCGCGATGGGCTTCCGAGTGACTCGACGACGAGAGGGAGACGCCTGCAATCTCCGGCGCGTTTCCCGGGAGCGGTACCGGCAGGTTATCGAGCGCTTCGAGGTCGCGACGAATGTGCTCGGGCAGGCGCACGACGAGTTCGAACCGGCGGTCGCCTTCGAGCACCTCGCCCACCGTGCTGCCACCGGTCGCGGTGGCGATGACCTCCTGCACGTCCGCCACGCTCAGCCCGTAACGCGCGATCGCGTCGCGGTCCACTTCGACCGTGAGCACCGGCAGTCCCGCCGTCTGTTCAACCTTGACGTCGGCCGCGCCCCGGATCGAGGAAAGCACGCCGGCGATCCGATTCGCCGAAGCCGTCATGGTCTCGAGGTCGTCGCCGAACACTTTGACCGCAAGATCACTGCGCACGCCTGCAATGAGCTCGTTGAATCGCAGCTCGATGGGCTGACTGATCTCGAAGTTCTGCCCGGCGAGCACCTTCAGCCGCTCCTCGATCGCCTCAGCCAACTCCTCCTGCGTCCGCGCCTTCTTCCATTTGTCCCGGGGCGTGAGCATGACGTACGTGTCCGAGACGTTCGGGCCCATGGGATCGGTCGCGATCTCGGCCGTTCCGGTGCGCGCGAAGATGTCTGCGACTTCGTCGGGGAATTCGCGGAGGATGAGCGCCTCGACCTGCTGCTGCATCGCGACGCTGGTCCTTAGACTGATCGAGGGAATCCTCGCTGGCTGGATCGCCAGCGCCCCCTCTCCCAGCTTTGGGATGAACTCGCTGCCCATGCGAGAAGCCAGTACGCCGCACGCCACCATCAGCACGCCCGCGCCGACCAGCACCGCGCGGCGGTGGCGGAACGCCCAGCTGAGCGTGGGTTCGTAGGCGCGGCGGAAGAACCGCAGCACCGGATTTTCCTCCTCGGCGACGCGCCCCTTCAGGAACACCGCCACGGCCGCCGGAATGAAGGTGAATGTCAGCAGCAAGGCACCGAGCAGCGCGAGCAGGACCACGGCAGCCATGGGAGTGAACATCCGGCCTTCGATGCCGGTGAGCGTCATGATGGGCAGGTAAACGATCATGATGATGCCGATGCCGAAGAGCGTCGGGCGAGCCACTTCTCGCGAACTGAGGAACGCCTCCTCGAGCCGTTCGTCGTGAGTGAGCACGCGTCCCAGCTCCTTCTGGCGATGGGCGAATCGGCGGATGATGTTCTCGACCATCACGACAGCGCCGTCCACGATAATGCCGAAGTCGATGGCGCCGAGGCTCATGAGATTGCCGCTGATGCCGCGCTGCACCATGCCCGTCACAGCGAAGAGCATGGAAAGTGGAATGGCGGTCGCGACGATGAGAGCCGCTCGGAAATTGCCGAGCAAAGCGAACAGGATCGCGATCACGAGCAGTGCGCCCTCGAAGAGGTTGTTGCGCACGGTCTGGAGAGTCGCTTCGACGAGGTAGGTGCGGTCGTATACCGTGCGCGCCTTGACGCCCGCGGGCAGCGAGCGGTTGACCTCCTCCATCTTGGCGGCGACGCGCTTGGAGACCGTGCGGCTATTCTCGCCGATGAGCATGATCGCCGTGCCGAGCACGGCCTCCTTGCCGAGGTCGGTGGCCGCGCCCGTCCGCAACTCCTGGCCAACCGCCACACCGGCCACGTCCCGCACTCGGACCGGAGTGCCGTCGGAGGTACGCAGCACGATGTTCTCGATGTCGGCCATGCTCTGAACGAGGCCGGTCGCGCGGATCAGGTACTGCTCATCACCGTGTTCGATGTATCCGGCGCCCATGTTCGAGTTGTTGCGGGCGAGCGCATCGAACACGTCGCGGAACGACAGGCCGTGCGCGAGCAGCTTGGCGGGGTCCGGCGTGACGTGGAACTGCTTCTCGTATCCGCCAATCGAGTTCACTTCCGTTACCCCGGGTACGGTCCGCACCTGCGGGCGCACGACCCAGTCCTGCAGCGTGCGCAGGTCGGTGAGCGCATAGGGCGTGCCGTCCGCCTGTCGCGCGGACGAGTCGGCCTCGACGATCCAGCTGAAGATCTCGCCCAGTCCCGTCGTAATCGGGCCCATGGACGGCTCGACTCCCGGCGGAAGCCCCTCGCGGGCCTCCTGAAGCCGTTGGTTCACGAGTTGTCGGGCGAAGTAGATGTCCGTCCCGTCCTTAAAGATGACCGTGACCTGCGAGAGCCCGTAGCGCGAGATCGAGCGCATCTGCTGGACGCCGGGAATGCCGCCCATCGCCCACTCGATCGGGAACGTGATGCGCCTTTCGACCTCGACCGGGGAGAGCGCCGAGACGGGTGTGTTGATCTGGACCTGGACGTTGGTGATGTCGGGCACGGCGTCGATGGGCAGCCGGCCGAAGTTGTACAGCCCCAGTCCGGCCATGCCGAGCACGACGAGGAGCACGAGCCAGCGCTGACGAATCGAGAATGCGATGATGCGTTCCATGGCCCGCCCCTTTAGTGGTCGTGGCTGGCTTCGGACTTCTGAAGCTCAGATTTCAGGACGAAGCTTCCACGGAAGGCGAACCGTTCACCGCTTTCGAGCCCCGAGAGAATCTCGACCCACTGGCCGTCGTTCTTGCCAAGCACGACGGGACGCGCGACGAAGGAGTCCCCTGCCTCGACGAACACGCAGTCGCGCCCTTCAAATCGCTGCACGGCGTTGTCCGGCACTGCGACTGGCACCTGACGCTCGTCTACCGCGATGTGCGCGGTGATGAACGTGCCCGGGCGCCACCGCCCGCCCGGGTTCGGCAGCACAACGCGCGCCGTCGCGGCTCGCGTGGCCTCCCCGACGACTGCGCCGACATAGTCGATGCGGCCCTGCGAAGACGGACCTGCGCCGACCGATTCGACGAGCACGTTCTGGCCGCGCTGGATCCGGACGAGATCACGCGCATAGACCGCGACCTGCACCCAGACCGAAGTGAGGTCCGCCACGACGAAGATGTCCTGATCGTCGCGCACGAACTCGCCGAGCGTGATGTGCTTCTCGATGACGGTGCCCGAGATCAGCGAGTTGACGGCGTAGGTCGAGAGGCTCTGGTTGCCTTCGATTATCGCGAGCACTTCGCCGCTGCGCACGTCGTCGCCGAGGCCCTTCCGGACCTCGCGCGCGATGCCCGAGAAACGCGGAACGACGTGGGCGACGCGGTCAGCGTTGGGCACGACTTCACCCGGCAGGTCGAGCGTGACACGTAGACGGTGCGAGCCCGCCTCCTGCACTTCGATGCCGGAGGCCGCGAGTGACTCCGGGGTGAGCGTGACGCGCTCCGCTTCGGCGTGTGATTCGCCTTCTCCTTCGTGCGCGTCCTCTTCGTGTGGCCTTACTTCGTGAGCCGACGTCGTGTCCGAGCGTGTGGCGTGAGTGTCCGCGGGGCTCTTCGAGGTGCAAGAGGTCACGAGCACGAGGAGCGACGCAAGAACGGCGGAAAGGATGCTCTTGTGGCTCATCGCTCGAGCCTCCCTTCAGTGCGAGAAAGCGAATCTAGTGAATCGCCGGCGAGGCGTTCGAGGTCGGCGACAGCGAGGTGAGCGTCGAGAAGCGTGAGCAACTCTTCGCGCCGTGCACGCAGCCACGTGCGGCGCGCCTCGAGCAGGTCGAGGTAGCTGAAGCGACCACGCTCATAGCCCGAACGAATCTCCTCGAAGGCGCGGGCCGCTTCGGGGAGCACCTCGCGCCGCAGGGCGTCGATCTTGTCGCGCTCGCGCCGCAGCTCCGCGTGGCGCTCGGCGAGTGCCACGCGCAGTTCGAGCCGCGCCTGCGCCTCGGCAAGCGGAGCCTGGCGCAGCGCCGCCGTCGCTTCTTCGATCGAGCCACGGTTGCGGTCGAAGAGCGGGATCGGCAGCGAGATACCGCCGAGGAGCGAGTGATCGCCGCCTTCGACTCGGCGCACGCCGAGCGAGGGCGTCACGTCGGGCATGCGACGAGCGCGCTCGAAATCGAGCCGACGCTGACGCGCCTCGCGTTCCTGTCGCCAGCGGGCGACGAGCGGCGAGCCGAGCGCGCGTGCATGCAGCGAGTCGAGGTTGGGCAGTGCCGGCAGGCTGTCGAGCGAGCCGGCAAGCGTCGCGAACCGCGGTTCGGCTTCGCCCCAGGTTGCCGAGAGCCGCGCGCGCGCATTCGCCGCCTCGGACTTCAGGATCGTGCGTTCCAGCCGGAGGCTGGCGAGTTCGACATCGGCGCGGCGCTTCTCGACCGGGTGAGCGGCGCCCGAGGCCACGCGATGGGCGTTCGTGGCCGAGGCTTCCTCGGCGGCGTGAATCTCTTCTTCCGAGACCACGAGTGCGCGTTCGGCACCCAGCGCCTCAAGAAAGCGCGCGACGACATCACCGATCAGCAGCAGGCGCTCGGCCTCGGCATCGAGCAATGCCACGCGGCCTTCGGCGCGGGCGAGCGCGACGCGGGCGTCACGCTTGCCTCCCAGTTCCAGCAGCTGGCCGACCGAAAGCGTGGCTTCGGAGCCGGCCGAAGCCCCAGCGGCGCTCTCGACACCAATCGAGAGCTGGGGATTCGGTCGCGCGTCGGCCTGGCGCGTGCGCGCGTCGGCCTTGCGCTGCTCCCATCCGAGCGACTGCAGGCGGGGGTTGGCGGAAAGTGAGAGCTGCACCGCGGCGCGGAGCGTGAGCTCCGCCGGTACAGCGGGCGATGGTGTCGCGAGCTCGGCGGCGCTCATGGCCGACGGCCACGCGAGAGCTGCGATCGCAGCCCATGCGATGACGAATCCCAACATGATCGGATCCCCTGGTGAGCGGTGCGAAAGCACCCATGGCGAGAGGCGGGTGCGCACGGCACGGGCAACCTGCCCATGCCGAATCAGCGGTCGTCTCAGGCGGGGATCAGATGAGGAGCGGTCGTGTCCCGAATCGAAGGGCGGTGGGCACGACGAACACGCCGTCGGACTTGCAGCCGCAGGAGCGAAGCGGCGCGGCTTCGGGTGACTCCGAGAGCGGAGCGACAGCCACGGGCGCGAGCAGGAGCGCCGTGGACAGCAGCGGGGAAGCGTTGCCGTCCGCCGGCCTCGCTGCGAAGCACGGATCGGTCGAACAGCTCTCCTCGTGAGCGCAACTGCCCGAGGTGCCACACCCGCACAAGTGCTCAAGCACCCCTGCGCTGCAAAGCGCGGGCATGGCGAGGGCACCCCAAGCAAGGAGCACGGCGATCACGAGTCGTCGGAGCGGTTGGAACAGAGGGAACTCCCTACGAGGGGCGGGCGCGCCCCGACCGGCCGCAGACGCTACTGCAATGCGGTCCCTATCGGCAGAACGCGGCCACATGTTTAGTCGGTGGCGAGGAGCGTGTCAACGACTCTTGTGTGCCGTGGCGCTGGAAGGCTCCGAGTCGTTGACAGGTTTCGTTCGGCTGCGCCATCTGCCCTCCTGCCCCCTTCTCGACCGGCTGTTCGACGAAGTGATGGTGGCCCCGACTGGAGTCGAACCAGTGGCACGCGGTTTAGGAAACCGCTGCTCTATCCGTCTGAGCTACGGGGCCGAGCGGCTGGCACTGTGGTGGATTGCTTGAAGTTACGCAACCGACCTCTGGCACTTTCTAGGTCGGGTGCGTGGAGCTTGGCTACGGAGTTGGCTACGTAGGTCAGCGCTGGCCGACCTTGACGGAGCCCCAAGTGCTCTTGCGCTCTACGGTCGCCGAGCTTCCGAGCGCATTCCCATCGTACCGCCACGTCCTCACATCACCGATGTGGAGGTCGTAGGTGATGTACGTGTACAGGTCACCGTTTTCGAGCATCACGCGACAGATTTCTTGGCTGCCCCCAAGCGCCTTTGTGGCGATGACCTTGCCCGACCCTGGCACGGGCACTGGAAGCTGAGTGCCGCCCAGGTAGATCGAATGTCCGACAGCACAGCTCGAAGTCGAATGATCAACCTCGCCGGCTTCGATCAGACCGAATCCTTGTCCGATCGCATTGGTTGCCCCGAAGTGATAGCTCAGCGCCAGCAGAAGGATCCCCGCGCACACGTAGAAGAACTTCTTTGCCATGACTTTCTCCTGATCTTGCGCCTCGGCCTAGCCCCTGAGCGCGACTACGTGGTTGAGCTGAAGCTTAGCGAGTTGCGGCCTTGACGGCCCCGAAGGTGGTCTTGCTCGTCGAGATCGGCGCGGAGCCCACGTTGCTATGGATCCAAGGCCCGCCAAGCCCGCTAGCTTGGAAGATGTCGCCGCGAGCCGTAACCACGAAGTTTCCCGACGCGCCAGCCCAACAGCCCGTGACGGGATTATCCGGGGTTCCCACGGAAGTGCCCGCGAAGACATTGCTAACGAAGGACCATGGGCTTCGCACGTCACCTGTAGAGCCACCGACCGCAATGACGTCGCCATCGGTTGTGACCACAGCGACACCGGCGTTGCCTTGAAGCCCGCCGACAATGCTATTCCCGGCGCCCTGAGCCGTCGCTGTATTCGCGCCGAAGTGATAGCTCAGCGCCAGCAGGAAGATCCCTGCGCACACGTAGAAGAACTTCTTCGCCATGACTTCCTCCTAGCGAGACTGGACCTTCACTGAGCCGAATGTGGTTGGGCGCTCCGCGGTCGTGGCCGACTGCCGCACGGCAATGACCGTTACGGCCACCGAAATGTCGCGCGTCTCTTGGCTTGGAAAGAAGTACGGAGCGAGGATCGAGTAACCGCCGCCGTACGTCCTGCCGCTGAACCCGATCGTCACGTGATCACCAGTGACGTTGGGGTCGCCGGTCGGCATGTAGTGCCTGTTCATGTAGTGCGGGAACTTCGCCTGCCACAGCTGGACGGTCCAGAAGATCTCGGATTCCGAGGCCTCGGTGCCATCCAAGTACTTTGGCAACGGCACCATGTCACCGGGATTGAGCACCGCCTGCGCAATCGCGACTTCGCCCGTCCTTGAGCCAGTCGGGAGCGCGCCAAAGAGGAGTTGCGATGGCGAGGAGAGTCCCTGAATCGAACCAGCTGCCCCAATCGTGAAGGCATCTGCAACGGTTGAGTACTCCACCGTGTACAGCGTGGCCGTCTGTGCAGACACCGCTTCGTTCGTGCTCAGCAGAAGTATTGAGAGCAAGCCCAGAATCGTTGTCTTTCGCATGCTGGATCTCCCCAGGTTGCGCTCAGGCTTCGACGCCCGACACGCGGCCGAATCGCTGCGCATCCCTCCCTACCCCTTCATCCGCGAGCCGCGCGTACCGTCGCGTGGTCACGATGCTCGCGTGGCCGACCCAAACACGCAATGCAGCAGGTGCCTCTTGTGCGAGCCCAGGAGGCGTTAGCGGTGCGCTGTCTTGACGCCACCCCAGGTCGAACGACTGGCCGGAACAGCTGACGCGTTGTCGAACACCTTGATGACACGTCCACCGGGAATGGTCGAACTGACCGCGACGATGCTCCCAGCCGCATTCACGCAAATGCCCTGCGGGGAGCTAAGGCGCAGACTGGGGAAGTTCGGGTCCGTCCCCCACTGGCACACAAACGTCCCATCCGTTCGGAACTTCTGGACCCGATCGTTACCGATGTCGGCAACGTAGATGTTGCCCGCGCCGTCTACGGCGACCTGCTGATATCCGCCTTGGAACTGCCCCTCGCCACTTCCTTCGCCTCCCCACTGCGCGAGCAGGAGGCCAAGACGGTTGCAGACATGGATGCGTTTCGATGACTGGTCCGAGATCACGACAATGCCCTGAGGGCCGACCGCGATGTCACTTGCGACGTTGATTGGCGGCCCCCACGGGCCTCTGACCATCCCGGCGGGTGAGACAGCAAACACCTTACTGCTGCCAACCAACAAGAGAGTTGAGTCGTCAAGCGCGGCAACTGTGGTCAGCCGGGGCATACCGGCCACGCGCCTGAAGTTGGCCGTGTGCGACAGCGTATTGAACTCCCAGAGCCGATCGTCCGAATCGCCAACCGTAATTCCAACGCCGAACACCCTCCCGTTTGGCATCGCTGCGATGTCCATGATCCAGCCCATCGTGTCGCGGGTGACGGCACTGGCCCACCCGACCAGCGCGCCATCGGGAGAGCGGACGTTGATGGCCGGACTGCCGGTGACATCGCATAACCCGCCCTGCGCGAGCGAAACCATGCCGAACACCTCGCGATTCTGGACGGTGCTCCACTCAGTTCGGTAGGTCGGTGGAGGCTCAAGGGCCGCCCCGTAGGAAGTGTCGGAGAGCCCAAGTGAGATGAGAGCGAGGAGAAAGAGGGCTGAATCTGGCTTCATGGTCGCACCTTGCGAGGTCTGCGCCGTTCAGAAGACGAGCGGGCCAGGGGGGAAAGCAATTTCAGGCGATGTGGTCAATCGAGTATGGAGCCAGATAAGTGTGGCGCGCCACAAGAGTGTGCCTGAATGGCGTGTGACGTGAGTATGACCTCGGCTAGCCGGTCGCGCTCTGTCCGCATGTAGGCGGACACGACGCCAGCGACGACCTCGCCAACGCGGTCCTCCCAAGTCGGGATGCCGTGCGTGCGAAGCAGCTCGCGAACCTCGGGAAGGATCGGGGCGCAGCGCGGTCGCGAGGCGGCCGCTCTCTTTCCAAACATGGGAACACCATTGAGCGCCAGGAGGGCGACGGCCGGGGCATTGAGGCGCAGTCCTGGCCGGCCGGCGCATCGCACGAGCCCACACGTCGCGGCGGTTTGGTCGCCGGACGGGGCAAGGCAATGCCGTCTGAGGACAGGAGGCGTAACGAGCTGAACGCTCGCCATGGGCGCTCGCTGGGAAGCGAGCGAACTTGGACGCTGGCGCGTCCACGTGCCTCGGGCTGACTGGCCGAGGAGGACCCCTCCGTTGCGCGGCGATCCTGGCCAGCGCCGCGCGCCGCTTCAAGGGCGATTGCGCCCTCTTCGCGGCGAAGTCTCGTGCAGGTGCGTGTCCGCCCCCGTCCGCCGCTGACCAGCTCGCCGTCCGGCGTGGTCAGTCGTGGGCCGGGTCCGTTTGAGATATGGGAGGTTCTGCCAAGAGAGGCTTGTCCACACACCGCCCGCTCACAAACGTGGACCACCAAGGACCGTGCTTGGCGGCTATGTCACAGCGCGTGTCGTCTTCCATTGGGGCGACACGATCGGGATTCAGAGTCATCCCTACCCCGCGATGAATCTGCTCCTGCTCAAGTCGGCCGATGCAGGCGCTTATGAGCGGGATGACCCTCTCGTAGCGGACTGCTATCTGCATGACTTCGTCGGTTGTAATGTCGCTGATGAGGTATCGATGGACTACCCGGTTGCGATCATCGTAGAGCGCTTCCAGCTCTGCGAGCAGATCAGAGCCGATGACTCCTTCGCTCGCGGCGCGGCGAAAGATCTGGCGCTCGGTGAGCATGGAGCGTGGGTCGTGGCTGAGCAGTTTGTCGTCAATGTCTGGTGTACCGCTGCGCAACTGATCGTTGAGGATGAGGCCGATACGGAGGCTGCCGTCGACCAGCGTAGCGCCGACAACTACGACCTCGACGCATGAGCCCTGCGAAGTCGCTCGTTGGAACAATTCAACGGCGGCTCCGAAGCCGCCCATGAAAGAGCCAAGCCTGGTACTCACGTCAGCCCGATCCTTAGCCAAGCGGCCCACGGCCTATTACGGCCGAGATCCGATGCGTCAGGGCAGCACGAAACTGGGGTAGATCGCGCTCATCCCATGGCAAGAAGTTGAAGTGATTGACGTCGAAGTGGAGCGAGCCGGCTTCCAGGTCGGAAGCGCGGCACGTCCAGACGACCGGAATGCCAAGCCCCATCGCAAAACCCGCCTCGAAATACACGCCTCCCCGCTCACCAGTGAAGTCCGCAACGACAAACCGAGCGCGTCTGATCAAGGCGACGATTTCATCGTCGATCCGATTGACGTGTTCATGTCTATTCACCAGCACTGCTTCATAGCCCGCAGCTGCAATGCCAGGGATTAGGCACTCATCCCGGAGGGCGTCCATCGAGCCATCAAACCACATCGCGATAAACGCAGTTGACGAAATGCCGGGTGGGTTGGCAGCTAGGCGATGCCACCCAGACGGGGCGATCACGAGGCCTTGTAGTGCGCCATTGCTCAAGCCCAAGTTGCTCGGAAGTGTGAGCGCTCCAAGCTCGCGGCCGAGGTAATCAACTGCAAGGTACTTCAGCTCCACTTCGTCGAGCGCCCAGCACCGCCCCTGAAGTTCGGCCGAGATGCAGGGGATTGTAAGTAGGCGGCCGGGGCTCGGGTGCGATGACGCCAAGATCGCGAGAAGACGATGCGCCTTTTCATCGATGCTCAGAGGGCGCAGTGCGCGAAGCGTAGAGGCAACTTCGACAGTTACCCGCAGTCCGGCTCTGTCTCGAACATAGCCGCCGACCGTGCCAATCGTCGCCACTTCCAACGGAGCGAGTTCAAGAGTGCGCGCCGCGTCTCGCGTGACGTCGAAGTCCCCACATCGCTTGCACTGCACTCGGAGGAAGTCCCCGTCGCCTTGCGTGACGTTGGCGAAGGCGATGCACAACGGACACTGCTGAGCAGGCATTCGCACCTCCATTGAACGGCTACGTGGCTACGGTCTCAGCGGCCATTCACGTCCGGCGCTGTCCATCGCGGACCATAAACGAGAAGCGCCCCAACGCAAGCATGCCGTTGGGGCACTTCCTATTGCCTTCTCGCGACGTCCGTTGAGTTGCTCGGCGTGATTTGCGTGATTTCGGCCCGGCCGCATTAGGAAACCGCTGCTCTCTCCGTCTGAGCTACGGCGCCAAGCCGGGCACACTCGTCTGGATGGCAAAGAGTTGCGCCAGGTACCGAAATGGTAGGCGCAAGCGGTGCCACCGGTCCGAGCAGTGAGCAGCTCAATGCCGCGCCTTCACGAACTCCGTCGTCCCTGACGCCGTGCTCCCACCAATCAGGTCCCGAACTTCCACTTGCAGCTCGTATCGCCCTGACGGCAGCGAGGCAATGTTGGCGCTCACGAATTGCCGTCGGTGCGTGCCAGTGCTCCGCTCCTCGCGTGAAGCGTCGATGAGCACGCGGCCGGGCGCTTCGTCGTCTGACTGGGCAGCGCGGCGAATCGTGTAGCGAAACGAGAAACGCGTCTCCCCGTTCGGCGCGGTGACCAGATGGTCAAGCTCGTAGTACGCAGTCACCGTCTTCGAGTTCGCCACGCGTCGGCTCAGATTCGGTTCGATGCGCACTGCGTCGTAACTGGTCGCCAACGAGGCGTCACCGCAGACAAGGACGAGGTCGCTCATGGCGAGCCCGGGCGGCACTGGTTCGACGTTCGATCGAAGCCGGACAACGCCACGCCGCCCGCCTCGGGCGCTCACGGCGAGATCGATGCGGAACTCACCGGGTGGAGCCGTCATTGCAAAGGTCGCCACTCGCTCGGCGCTCGGGTCACACGCCGAGAGGGAGAGCTGCGCGGTCTCGCGCTTGAGCACGGTGCCGTCGCTCGCGACGATCGCCCACGCTCCTACCATCGAGTCCGCGGTGCCTCCGGCTGCAGCGACGTGCGCTTGAACCAGCGTGCTGTCGCCAACCACGAACCGCGAGATGGTCCCTTCCACCTGCATCGGTGTCACGCCAGGCGCGAGAGCACGAAAAACGCCGCGGCCAGCGCCGAGCCGCACGAGTTCCTCTCGGCTATCCAAGGAGTCCGCCTTCGCTCGCGGATCGTACCGATCGCGCTCGAGAGAAGGCGTCAGCTCGTAAGTATGCGTGAGCCTAAAGTCGTACAAAGCGACGTTGATCCCGAGGCTCGCGTACTTCCAGACCTGCCGGTTGAACGTGTACCTATGCGGTCCCGGCCCGTAATCGATCTGCGTCTCGTGCGTCAGTTCCTTCTGCCGCACATAGGTGATCTCCAGTTCCGTGTCCCAGCCCGCGGGACCGTTGTAGTCGATGGCATCGGGTGGGCCGAAGCGGACGAAGAGGTCGGCTCGCGCATCCCAGCGCAATGCGTCGCGGTCTCGAAACAGGAAGAACGCCAGGGTCACGCGAGTTCGGTAGTCGAGCAGAGCCTCGTTCTCGGGAGTCGTGAGGTCCGGATCGGCGTCGCGCCACAGCCACGGTTCGCCGTCTTTTGGGTTCGAGGTGTCGGTGTCTACGGCGAATGGGCGAAGTGGTGAGTCGTCGTCAAGCCGCTGTCGCAACTCCGCAGGCATGCGTGCCCGCGCCATTCGAAAAGCACTGTCGGCGTAGGCGACCACGCTCAGGCGATAGAACGAAGCCGCGAGGACGAGCAGTGGCTCGAAGCCGGCCAGATCGGCGCGGCGCGCCTTCAGTGCGGCTCGATAGGCATCCTGTGGACGCCCTTGAAGCAGCAGCAGCGCACTGGCTGCACACCATGGCCCGGAACTGTCGGGCGCCAGCGTTGTCGCCTGGGCGTAGCAGCGCAGTGCCTCATCGAGCGATTCGCGATCGGTGGTCAGGAGCCAGTCGTTCTTCCACTCGGCGCCGAGGTCCGACCACACGGCTGGGTCGTCGGGCGCAAGCTCCGCGGCGCGAGTGAAACAAGACCGGGCCTTAGAGGAACGCCCAGTCTCGCGACACGCCCTGCCGTAGGCCATCCAAACATCAGCTCGCTCCGGCGCGAGCTTGGTGGCTGCCTCGAGATCCTTCAGGCCCGCAACACGAGCGTCCGCACCGGCGCTCGCGAGGTTCGCTTGAGCTCGTTGCAGAAGTTGGTCGACGTCCTGCGGTGCGTCCTTGCCGGCGTAAGCGCCACCGACGAGCGCCAGCGCCAGGGCGGCTGTGCAAACTGCGAATACGACTCCCCGACCGATCTTCATCGGTCTCCCATCTCCGGTCGTTGCCTTGCTTCGATGCTCTCGCGAATTGCGACTGCACGGCACCAGCAGCGTTAGCGTGGCGCGTGGATCGATGGAGGAACCATCGCGTTGGCGAGAGTCCAGCCCAGACGCCTGCGGCTTTCCCTGGTGAACCCAGCGATGGCCCCTCGGGGTCCAACGCTCGTCGGAAACAGCGGCTTGAAGTGAACGATCCCCAGCCGATTGCGTTTCCAGTGCCAGCCATCCATGTGCAACTCGAGCCCGCGTGGATACACGCGGCATTCGTACTCCTTCACCAACCCCTCCCGGCACCGCTACCTCTCGCCACGCGGCGCGCGATTCGCAGCCCAGCTGCCGAACCAACGCGTCGCCTCACCCATTTAACTACGGGTGATTAGAACTTCACGGCGGCAACCTATGCCCGCCGCCCAAAACGCCGCAAGGGATTTCTTCGCCCGTGGCAAAGAAACCGCTCGCGTGTCCACGCCTGTCCACTGCTGGCCAGTAGGTTTGAGTTATCCGTTATCTAACCAAGGTGAGCGAGAACGAGTCGTAGCACGGCTTGACCATCGAGCAGAGGATCGGATTTGCGCGTGCCTCAGCAAGTGCCCTCACTCGGACTTGTTCCTCAGGCGACATCCGCTCGCCCAGAAGCACGCCTGTCAGCGCAGTGGGCTGAAAGCACTGTAGCCCCGGCGCGTCCTTTCGGATGAGCCGCCATTCGGCTTCATAGCGCCACTCCTCGCCTTTCGTAGCAAGTGTCGCCAATCCGCGCTCTATGTCGCCTGCTTCATAGAACCGGCACTCGCCAAGATTGGCTTTGTACTGCACGGGAACCATTTGCGCGTGTCCCGTGCCGAGTGAATGAAAGAGAGCCACCGCGTCAAACTCCAGGCAGGCTCCCTTCAGTCCCCCTCCATAGTGAGCCCACAGAAGAGGGTTGCATGGCTCCAAGGACAAACAGCAGAGTGCTTGATCCCGGAATGACTTCTGCGACTCTTGTTGAAGTTGGCGCTGACCGTCGGATGTATTGGAGAGTCTCACCATGGCGTCGATCTGAGCCTCCACGTTTCCAGACACCGGTACTTCCCCGAGATCGACAAGTTCTCGCCAATAGGCCTCGATGTCAGCCGCAGGGCTGTTGAAGTTCCAAGTGCATGCTCCGTCGAATGGGTCATTGAGTGACGCATAGGAGCAAAAATGTAGGGCATTGCCTTTGAGTGCATCGGATACAGAGTCGAACTGATGCGTGTCGTTGTTCAGGTATCGATAGAGGCGTTTCGGCAGCGTGGCTAGGAGCTCATCCATGAGCCGCGCGTCGCGCGCAGCGCGTTCCTTCTTCAGAGACAAGGGCCCCTCGTTCTGGTGGGTGTGTCCGCCGCCAAGCGTGCCAGGCTGGAGCGCTGCTGCTCATCCTTGGCTACGGTTGGGCACGGTGTCAGCGTCCATTCAGGTCCGGCACTGTCCATCGGGGACCTTAGACAAGAAGC
>JADLGX010000158.1 GCA_020849095.1 Candidatus Eiseniibacteriota bacterium | reverse complement strand
CGCCCTCGGCGTGGACCGAGGAGGCGGGGTGCGATGGCCGCCTGCTGCGGTGGACCGGCCCGCGCTTCCTCGTGATGGTGAACAAGGGCGTTGGCCAGCGCGGCTTCCGCGTATGCCCTGAGTGCGGTCGCTCCGAGCCGGAGTACGGCCCTGGCTTCACCACGACGAAGCTCGTGAAGAAGGGCGCGCCGACCTCGCACGATCACCCGCTGGAGCGGGGGAAGGTCTGTGCAGGCGTCGCCGACGGCCCGTTCTATCTCGGACACGAGTTCCCGACTGATGCACTGCTCCTGCGCTTGCGCGTGACGGCGCCGGTGCAGCTCGGCGCGGCGACCACGACGGGCCTCATCACGCGCGCGTCGCGCATGGCGCTGTCGTCGCTGGTCGAAGCGCTCGGCCTCGCGGCGTCGCGCACGCTACAGATCGACGAGGGCGAGCTGTCGGGATGGTGGACGCCCGTGATGGGTGGACGCCCTGACGAGGCGCAGCTCTACCTCTACGACCTCTTGCCCGGTGGTGCAGGCTACGCGCGCGCCGTCGGCAACGATCTGCCCGAGGTGCTCGATGCCGCCGAGGCGCTGCTCGGAGGGTGCGACTGCCCGTCGTCCTGTTACCGGTGCATCCGCCACTACGGCAACAACTGGATTCACGCCTCGCTCGACCGCCACCTGGCGCTAGCGCTCCTGCGCCACCTGCGTACGGGCGAGCTGCCGAGCCTGACCGACCAGGACAAGGACCGCGCGCTCGTGGCGCTGCGCCAGCTGTTGACGCTGCGCGACATCGAAGTTGAGGAACAGATTGAGCTGGACGGGCTACGCATACCGCTCGTGATTCGGCATCCGGATGGCCGACTGTGCGTAGATGTTCATCATCCATTGATCGATCCGCAATTGGGAGGGACGCTGCTTGGAGCTGCGGCGCGCCAGCATGGCTGGGAGGGTATTGTAGTCAATGCCTTCGACCTGGATCACAACTTGCCGCAGATTGCTGCGCGGCTTCGGGTAAGACCGAGCGTGTGAGAGCCAGGGCCCGTTCCCGGGAAGCGGACACCGGCTGGGCCCTGAGTTGACGCGTGGGTCTGATGGTCGATCGGAGTGAAAGGGCCGCTACGGCGCGAGAGTGCGTCGGGTGAACGGCATGGGTCGGGAGTGCGTTGTGACCAGTAGGCGGGGAAGAAAGGGGGGCCGGAATGTCGGGTGACGAACCGAAGCAACCTTCATGGATGCGGGAAATCTCGGTGCTTCTCGCGGAAGGGAAGCACGAGCGAGTGTTCCGAATTCTGGACCGGGTCGTCGACACCGAGAACCCACTGTTCTGGGGAGACCCCGCGTATGATCGTACGCGGCGCTCTGCTTGGCTGTACCGAATCCGATTGTTGAGGGATCTGGGTCGGCGCTCGGAAGCCCTGGCGTGGACGTGTCTCGAATGCGAAATGAACCCAGAGAACGCTGCAGCGCAGGCCTTAAAGGAGGAGCTGAAAGGAGATCTGCGCCTGACAGCGCCGGAGTTGCCCGGCGCGGGTGGTAGGGTGGAGTGGCCGGGGGTCGCCGGAATGCGCGATCTGAAAATCGAGCTGGAGCGTGACGTTGTGTTGCCGCTTCGTCAGCCCGCGATCCATCAACGATACGGACTGCGCCCGCCGAACGGCATCCTGTTCTACGGCCCGCCCGGTTGCGGCAAAACCCACCTTGCCCGGGCTCTGGGCAAACAGCTGGAGTATGCCTTCTACGAAGTGGAGCCGTCACGATTCGCCAGCATCTATGTGCATGGTAGCCAAAAGCTTATCGCGGAGTTTTTCGCTGACGCGGCGAAGCGCGCACCCTGCGTACTTTTCCTCGACGAACTGGACGCGCTTCTTCCCGCGAGGGATCAGGCGGGTCTGCACCACCACTACGCCGAGGCGGTGAATGAGTTCCTGGTGCACCTCAACGCATGTCACCAGAAGGGTCTCCTGGTCGTTGGTGCGACGAATCAGAAGCAACGGGTTGACCCGGCAGCAATTCGGCCGGGACGAATCGAGCATCACTTCTTTGTTGGTCCCCCCGATTTCGAAGGCCGCCACGAGGCGTTGCAACAGCACATGCGCTCCCGTCCCCAAGAGAGGATTGACTTTCTCAACCTGGCGGCGGCAAGCGATGGGCTCGTGTTTGCGGATCTGGAGTTTGCCACCAACCAGGCTGCGCGGGCAGCAATGGCGAGGGGAGCCTCAATCCGGACCGAGGATCTGCTGGGGGCGATTCGAGCGCTGGTTGCCCGGCGTCAAACGGAGTAACGAACCTCCGGCCTCGGGCGGAGAGCTCGCCAAGGACCCAGTGGACGATCGTTTGCGGGCTTACTGGAATCAATCGTTGACTTCCTTGGGGCGGGTTTCGAAAATACTTACACCTCTCACAGCCTAGTTTGTGGGGAAGCGTGTCGCTCACGTGACCCCGAGGCCGGTGTTCAGCCAGCCAGGAGCAGTTGTACGAGATCGACGCCGGTCACTCCGGACTCGGCGTCGAGGCGAATGCCTTTCCGTGCTTCGCACGGGTCCGTCCTGCGGACTCCAGTAGGCTGTGGGAGGTTTGTCTTGAAAATCTGGGGACATTCAGTGCCATTTGTGCGGAGTCGCGGGCTTCTTTCTCGATTTCGCGAGTCGTTTGCGGCAAGAAAGCGGCATCTCCCGGTGGTAGTGCTGTGCGGCACCCGGGAAGATGCCTTTGCGGCTCAGCTCTTTGGGTACCTTGCACTCCACGTCCCGGAAGTGGTGGTTCTTTTCCATCTGGTAGATGACTCCGCTCTGCGTTCCGCTTGGCCACTGATACCTCGGCGGGTCGAGACGATCGCAGACATTGTCATCGTTGCGCGTAGGAGTCGACTGCGCCGGTCCACGGGCGCCCCTCAGGCTACTGCACCAGCGAGCCCACGGAATCTGCTGGTGCTCGAATGTCAAGGATCCGATGTGCGCGACAGCGACCGGCAAATCCTGATCCCGTTCGACTCTTTGCCCGAGACCGCCTTTCCGCGTTCCTTGCAGATCGATCTCCGCCGTCCGTGGTCGGCGATACGCCTGCTCGTGGACAGACTGCGCGGACTCGCTTTGCGCGGAATCGCCTTTGACCCTGCAACGCGTGGGGCAGGGCCGACGGTCGTCCTTGCGGGGCACGAACTCATCGCCCTATGCGGGATCCTGCGAGCGACGGATCTGTGCCGAGCGTTAGTGACGCTCAACGACCTACCGGAGTGGCGCGCAGACGTGCAGGAACTGCTGGGCGATCTGGTGGCGTTCGGGCGGGTCGAGGAGAGGGCATCTGGTGAGCTTGGCCGCGTACTTGCTTGGCGGTCCGACCTTCCTGCTATGCGTTCGGTCCTGCTGCGCCCTTCGTATGCGTTCGCGACGAGTCGGGCGGTCGCCGCGAACGCTCTCCGGGGATCCTGGGAGTCCCGTCGACTTCATCGAACGGTGGTGCCAAGTTGAGTCTTCTCCAACGGATCGCCTTTGGACTGAGCGCTCCGGAATCTGAGATTCGTGACATCGCTGCGCGAGCGTCCCTTATGTACCGCTCGGTGCTCTTACCCGCGCGTCACGGTCGGAGGCGACTCGTGTATGTGCCATCTGCGAAGTTGAAGGCGGTGCAGAGATGGTTGCTGGACGAGATCGTGACAGCGCTGCCCGTGCACGGCTCCGCGGTTGCCTATCGGCGAGGCATAGGAGTTCGTACCAACGCTGGCGCGCATGTCGGGAAGTCATATCTGCTCAGGATGGACTTCGAGTGGTTCTTTCCTTCCATTCTTACTGCGACGATTCGAAGCTACCTCTCCCGGGTTGGCGCTGAGCGCCTGCGTTTGGATCCCCGATGGGACGTCGAGCCGTTTCTCAAGCTCGTCTGTCGGTTCGAGCACCTCGTGATCGGTGCGCCGACCTCTCCGGCCCTGGCAAATGCCCTACTCCATGACTTTGATGCGGAGCTTGATCGTGTGTGGCGACCGAAGGGAGTCACGTATACGCGGTACGCCGACGATCTCTTCTTCTCAACCAACACCCCGTGGTTGCTGGGTGTCGTAGAGCAGCACGTTCGCGGCGCTGTTTCAGGCCAGTTCTGCGGTCTCGGGCTCAAGCTGAACGAGGCCAAGACTCGACACTTGTCGGCCCGAGCGCACCGGCGCGTAACTGGGGTGGTGCTGGGCTCTGATGGGTCTCTCTCGATCGGGCGCGGGCTGAAGCGGAAGATCAGGGCATTGATTCACCAGCGCGCAACTCTCTCCAGCGAACAGGCAGGGTATCTCGCGGGAATTCTGGCCCACGCGAAGTCAATCGAGCCGGAGTTTCGACAACGCCTGATCCGAAAGTACGGCGAAACGGTCATATCGCAGGTGCAACGCGGCGCAGTGTTCACCCACAACGCGCGTCACGGCCGGAGCGATCTTGAGGTCCAACTCGGCGGCTGGTCCGGAGACCCGCCAGAGCCCCGGTCCAATAGCTGACATGAGCCGAGGCGCCTCGGCTCATGCGGGGAGCGTGGCAGCCCTCGCCCTACGCCCGCTCCATGTACTTGCCGGTCTCGGTGTCGATGCGGATCTTCTCGCCTTGCTTGATGAACGGCGGGACCAGAAGTTCGTAGCCCGTCTCTACCTTGACCGGCTTGCTCACCGGGCCGGCGGAGTCGCCGCGGGCGGCGTCGTGGGCTTCGGTCACCTCGAGGACCACGCTGGGGGGGAAGGCGATGTCGACGAGCGAGCCGTCGTCCTCACGAACCAGCGACTCCATCGTCATGTTCTCGAGCATGTAGGGGAGGTAATCCTCGAGCACTTCCTTCGGCAGCGTGAACTGATCGTAGTCCTCGTTGTCCATGAAGTGGTACTCAT
>JADLGX010000157.1 GCA_020849095.1 Candidatus Eiseniibacteriota bacterium | reverse complement strand
GCCGACGAGCGGCTCTTCGCGCACCGCCCTGCCGCGTGGCTCGAGCCGGTCGCGAACACCTTCATCGCGCTCGTCACGTACGCGCCGGAGCGCGCGGACATCCGGAGGAAGCTCGCGCGCGGGATTCCCGCGATGGTCGCCGAGATGCGCGCCGTCGTGCGGCGGCCGACGTCGCGCGACGTGACGACGGCGAAGGGTGTCGCCGATGGCATCCTCGCGGTCCTGCGCGCCGACGCGGCGAGCGCCGATCGCGACGCCGCGATCGCGGCGCTCACGTCGTACGCGGGCGAGCTGGCCGCGCTCGGCGGGCTGCGTGACTACGAGGTCATCGGGCGCGAGCGCTACGAGGCGCGCCTCGCGCGCGCGCTGCTGCTGCCGTGGAACGCCGAGCAGCTGCTCGCGCGCGCGCAGTCGGAGCTGGCCCGCACGGATTCGGCGATGGCGGCGATCAAGGCGCGTGTCAGCCCCGATGCCGAGATGCCCGCGGCGCCTGCGCCGACCGACGCGCAGCGCGCGCTCGCCGCCACGCTCGACCAGCGCAAGTTGCTTGCGCTCTACGACGACATCACGCGCACCCAGCGCGCGTTCCTCGACACGACGGATCTGGTCACGGTGCCCGCGTCCGTCGGGCCGATCCGCGCGCGCCCGACGCCGGCGGCGATGATTCCGCTCACGGGCGACGGTGGCAGCATGAACCCGCCCCCGCCCGTCGGCACGTCGAACGTCGGCTGGTGGAACGTCGAGCACATGGACACGGCGTGGACACTCGACATGAAGGCGCGCCGCATCGCCACGTCGCAGGGATTCCGGCACTCGGGCATGGGACCGTACGCGGCGCACGAAGGCGTGCCGGGGCATCACCTGCAGCTGTCCATCTGCCGGCTCCACCCGAACCCCATCCGCTGGATCCTGCAGGACAACTGCCTCGTCGAAGGCTGGGCGCTCTACGCCGAGGAGGTGTTCTGGGCCGCGGGCGGGCACGGGGAGTCGCTCGTGTCGCAGTACCGCATGCTCGGCTCGTATCGCTCGCGCATCCGCCGCGTCGTGTACGACGTCCACATCGAGCGCGGCGACTGGACCCTGCAGCAGGCGGCGGACTACAAGCGCAGCGCCGAGCCCGGCAAGGGCCGCATTGACGAGGACATCATGCGGTCCATTCACTGGCCCACGCAGCTGATCTCGTACTTCACGGGCAAGCAGCAGTTGATGGACCTGCGCCGCGACTACCGGAAGAAGCTGGGCGCTGCCTACAGTGAACGGGCGTTCCACGACGCCGTGCTCGCCGAGGGATCGATCCCGGTCGCGCTCATCCGCGCCAAGCTGCTGGGCGAACCGGTGCCGGCGCCTTAGGCGCGCTACCGGGCGATCGTCACCTTGCCCACGACCCCGAAATGGTCGGACGCCCACACACTGTCCGGCGTGGCCGTGCGGAAGATCACCTCGCTCGCGACCGGCTTCACGCGCCGCGCGGGCCGGGCCTCGACGAACAGGTGGTCGATCACGCCCACCTCGGGACCGTAGAGCGGATTGAACGTGGTGGCCGCGGCGCGGCTCGCGCCGGGGTGGACGGCGCGGTACACGTCGAGCCAGCGCGCGGTCATCAGGTTCATCTCGGGGCTGCCGAGTTCGCAGTTGAAGTCCCCGCCGATCAGCACGGGGCCCTTTCCGCGGGTGGAGTCCACGTAGGCCAGCAGGTGGCGAATCTGCGTCGCGCGAATCTCGCCGCCATCGGGCGTGTGGTGCAGGTGCGTCGAGTAGGCGTCCACCTGGTGTCCGCGCCATTCGAGCCGAACATGAGCAACTGCGCGGTAGTCGTTGTCGGGCGACAGGTTGCGCTCGCCGCGCAGCAGGATGCGGTGCGGGGTCAGTACCGCATTGCCGTAACGCTTGGGGCGCTCGGGGCCATCCACGGACGCGAACTGGACGTGGCACCCGAGGCTGTCGGCCAGCGTCTCGGCCTGGTTGCGCAGCGTGGCGTGCTGCAGCACTTCCTGAAGGAGCAGCACATCGGGGCGAATGCGCCGGAGCTCGGGCAGGATCACCGCCAGCCGCCGAGGCCAGTCGTGCGAGTCGTGCCAGAGGTTCAGCGTGACGACGATGAGTGTGTCGGCGGCCGCGGCGGCGGACAGGCGCGGCTGGGTGGCCAGCGCCAGCAGCGCGGTGACTGCGATGGACAGCAGCGATCTCGGTGTCATCCCGCGCTCCTCGGCAACAGGTCGGCGATCCCCTTCCAGCGCTTCGCAGCATAACGCGGATGGTGGCATCACGCCCCGTCTCGGACTTCGAGGATCACTTTGCCCGCCGCGTGTCCCCCCTCGATGTAGCGGATGGCATCGGGCGCCTGGGCCAACGGGTAGCGGCGGTCGAGGACCGGCTCGATCCTCCCCTGCTCGAGCAGGTCGCCGAGGTGGACCAGGTCCCTCGTGGTAGCGCGCGACTCGCTCGCCCCGAACTTCTGCCGGCTCCCGATGGACAGCAGCGGCGCCACGAAGATCCCGTCGCGGATCTGCGGCCACGCTCCACCCGCCATCAGGTACCTGCCCGAGGGGGTGAGCACGCGCCGATAGTCTGCGAGCGTCCGGGACCCGTTGATCGCGAAGACGAGGTCGTAGCGGGCGTCTCCGCGGGCGAAGTCCTCCTTCGTGTAGTCGATCACGCGGTCCGCGCCCAGCCGGAGCGCGAGAGAAGCCTTGCCGGCGCTGCACACCGCGGTCACGTCCGCGCCGAGCAGGCGCGCGATCTGGACCGCGAAGGTGCCGACCCCGCCCGAGGCCCCGACGATGAGCACCCTCTGCCCCGGCCTCAGCCGGCCGTGGCGGTGGGCGCCTCTGCTGCGTTGACGATCACGGGCAACCGGCTCTTCCATTCGGCCCAGGCCGTGGAATCGGTCGCCAGCTCGCACATGAAGTGCGCGACGTTTGCCATGTTGGTGCTGTCCGGCTCGAACAGGCTGCTCACGATGCCCTCGTGCAGCGAGTACGCGGACACGGCGCCCGGGAGCAGCGTGTCGGGGCGGACCACGCACCATTCCACGAACGCGTGGTAGGGCCCGATCGAGTGCTGCAGGAAATCCGCGGCTCGCTGGTTGTCCCGCGCCGGAGGAACCACCGCGCGCAGCAGGCCCAGCAGCACTCGCTCGGGCAGCTTGCGCCGCGCGTCGGCCCCGCCGGCGCGGTGGACCGACACGCTGCTCATGAGGATGAAGCGGACCGGTGTCGCGGGCTTCACCGCGATGATCGCCCGGCACAGCCGCGTGGTCGCGCGCGTCACGAGGTCGTGCGGCGGACCGAAGACGCCCTGCAGGTCGAGCGTATGTCCGAGACAGGAGATCACCGCATCGCAGCCGAACACCTGACGCTGCAACTGCTCTTCGGTCAGCGCCAGCAGGCTGGCTTCGGTCAGCGTCAGTCGAGCGTGGCGCGCCAGATCGGGCGCAAGCGCGGCGCCGGGGCGAACGATCGCGCGAACGAGCACACCGCGCTCGAGAAGCTGGCGCACTACCTGTCGGCCGGTGCGGCCGGTTCCGCCGACGAGAAGGACCGTCTGTGGCCTGTGCATGGCCCAGTCTCCCGCATGCCTCGGGGGCCGCCGCTCATGGGCGGTCTCCCGTGCCGGCAGTCAACCACTTCCGGGGCGCGGTCCCTACTCGCCGATTCCCTCGACGAGGTACAGGTTGTTCAACAGGCGCAGGTACGTGTAGGCGTAGCGCGAGCCGTTCGGCGCGATCCGCGGCGGGCCCATGTAGACCACGCCGCGCGGGTCGGGCAGGCGCAGTGCGCGCCAGGGCGTGCGCGCGCCGGTGGCCAGGTCGAGCTTGGCGAGCACGCGCGCGAAAGGGTCGTCGTTGCTCACGATCAGCGCGCCGTCGGTGGTGTCGTAGCTCACCGCGACCTCGTTGGCGCCGAATCCCGGCACCGGCGTGGTCGCGCCCGATCGCCACACCAACTCGAAGGCCTTGCCGTCCTGTCCCTGCAGCACGAGCCGCTCGCCGTCGGGCGAGACGGGGAGCCCGATGAAGCGATCGAACTGCAGCGGCTGGTCCCAGAGCTTCTGGCAGGCTCCGCCGGCGAGGGCTGCGCGATACAGCACCGGCGACTCCCCCGCGCGCTGCGAGGCGTGAAAGAGATGCTCGCCGTCCGGCGCGAACGTCGCCCAGAGCAGCGTGCCGGTTCCATCGAAGTCCAGTCCGCGCGCCTCACCGAAGCCGGTGGGGTACAGCATTGCGCCGCGGCGGCCGGTGTGCGTGAGCGCCAGCACCCACTCGCCGTCGGGCGACAGCGCGCGCCCCACCCCTTCGCCGAGACGCACGGCCGGCGAGCCGTCCACTCCGCGCAGGTAGGCCGCGTAGTGCGGGTTCTCGGCTTCGGCGACTTCGGTGAACAGCAGCTGTTCGCCGTCGGCGCTGAAGTCGCACGCGGTCGAACCGTCGAACCAGGCCAGGTCCACCTCGGGTG
>JADLGX010000156.1 GCA_020849095.1 Candidatus Eiseniibacteriota bacterium | reverse complement strand
GCTGGACCGTGCACGAGTGGGGCGCCACCCGTGTGCCGTGGGGGCTCGGCCTGGAGCCGGCCCGGTTCCAGATCGCCGAGGACCCGACCGGCACGCTGCGCGCGCTGCTCGTGGACCACGCCGGCGAGCGCCGCTTCTTCGACCGCCCGGGCTTCTACGACGACCCCTCGACGCGCGAGGGCTGGCCCGACAACGCCGAGCGCTTCCTGTTCTTCGCGCGCGCGGCCATCGAGGCGCTCAAGGGCTTCGGTGAGACGTTCGACATCATCCACGCGCACGACCAGCAGGCCGCGTGGGTGCCCTGCTTCGTGCGCACGCACGAGGCGGACGAGCCCGCCTTCGCGGACCTCGCCACCATCTACACGATCCACAACCTGGGCTACCAGGGCATCGTGGACCCGTGGGTGCTGAGCGTGGCCGGTTTCTCGCGCGAGCTCTTCTTTCCGCAGAGCCCGTTCGAATACTGGGGCCGCGTCAACTTCATGAAGGTCGGCATCGTGTTCGCCGACCTGGTGAGCACCGTCAGCCCCACCTACGCGCGCGAGATCCAGTCGAGCGGCGAGTACGGCTGCGGGCTCGAGGGCGTGCTGCGCCGCCGCACGGGCGACTTGCGCGGCATCCTCAACGGCATCGACGACACCGTGTGGGACCCGTCGCGCGACCCGCTCGTCAACGCGCACTACGACCGCGACCACCTCGAGGGCAAGCAGGCCAACCGGCGCGCGCTCGCGCTGTCGTGCGGCTTTCCGCTCGAGCCCGACTGGCCCATCGTCGGCATCGTGTCGCGCCTCGTCGAGCAGAAGGGCTTCGACCTGATCGAGGAGGCCGAGCGCGAGCTGTGCGACCTGCACGCCCGCTTCGTCATCCTCGGCGTGGGCCAGCCGCGCTACCAGGACTTCTTCCGCCGGCTCGCGTTCGAGCGCCCGTGGCAGTGGCACTTCGCCACGGCGCACGACGAGTCGCTCGCGCACCGCATCGAGGCAGGCTCCGACCTGTTCCTGATGCCGTCGCGCTACGAGCCGTGCGGGCTCAACCAGCTCTACTCGCTGCGCTACGGCACCGTGCCGGTCGTGCGCTCGACCGGCGGCCTCGCCGACACCGTGCGCGAGTTCGACCCGATCACGCGCGAGGGGAACGGCTTCGTATTCCACGAGTTCGCCTCGGAGGACATGGTCATGGCGCTGCGCCGCGCGCTCGCCGTGCATGCCGAGGGCGAGCTGTGGGAGGCGCTGCAGCACAACGGCATGGGGCAGGATTTCAGCTGGCGCGCCAGCACCGACGGCTACGACCGCCTGTACGAAGAGGCGCTCGCCCGCATCTCGCACGGGCGCGTGCCCACGCTCGAAACCGTCCGCGACTCGTTCTGAGCCCGGCGTGAATCCCGAGCTCTGGCAGACCCGGCCCCTGCTGGCGCTCGCCAGCATCCTGCCGGTCCCCCTCGGCGCCGCGTGGATGGCGCTCGCCACCCAGATGCCCGCGCTGCGCGCGCGCCGCGCCCTGCTGTCGTGGCTCACGTGGATCGGCTCGCGGCTGCTGTTCGCCGCGATCGTCTGGGGCGCGCTCGGGCACCAGGGCGTGGACCAGCTGGCGTTCTTCCTGCCGCAGGCGCGCCACGCCATGGCCGGAGAGGTGCCCTACCGCGATTTCGCCAGCGCCTACGGCCCGCTGTTCGCGCCGCTGCTCGCGCTCGCGGTGCGCGTCGCCGGCGACGCCGGGCCGTTCGTGCTCTTCCTGCTCGCGGACTTCGTGGCGTGGCGTGCGCTGGCCGCCGCCGAGGGCGAGGAGAGCGAGGCGGCATGGGCGTACGCCGCGCTGCCGCTGGTGTGGTACTTCACCGTGCGCTACGCGCAGGACGAGTCGCTGGGCGCGATGTTCGTGGCGCTCGCTCACCTCGCGCTGCGCCGCGACCGCGCCGCGCTCGCCGGACTCGCGCTGGGCGTGGGGCTGGTCTTCACCAAGCCGCTCTTCGCGCTGCTCGCGCTGCCGTTCGTGCTGGCGGATCGCCGCCGGATGGCGGTGCTGGGGGCCGCGGCGGCGCCGGTGGCGCTGGTCTACGGCGCGCTGCTCGCGTGGGGCGCGCCCGTGTGGCAGCCGTTCACGCTCGAGGGCGGTAACTTCGGCGTGGGTCCCTCGCTGTGGCGCGTGCCCGTCGTGCTGGCGAACTTCGACCTGGGCCCGGCGGGCTGGCTGCCGTTCGTGGCACTCGCCGGCGCGGGCTCATGGTTGCTGGCGCGCCGCGGAGCCGCGGCCGAGGAACACGCCGTCTGGCAGTTCGGCGCGTTCGCGGCGCTCGCGCCCAAGTTCATGCCCATGTACGCGGTGCTGTGGGCGCCGCAGCTGTGCGTCTGGGCGGCGAGCGATCCCGACCGGCGCGGCTGGCTGCTGCTCTACGGCGCGGCGCTGCCCCTCGCGTGGTACCTGGACTCGGGCCCGCTGCAGGGGCTGTTCGGGATCGGCTGGCAGGTCGTGGCGATCGCCGGCCTGGTCGCCGTCGCGCTGCTGGCCCTGTGGCCGCTGCGAGCACTCGCGCGCCGCTGACCCTCGCGGCGCCGGGCGGCCGGGACTTCCGGCCCGCGGCGGCAGTTCCTGCCGCGCGAGTGGGATCCGCGAGCCGGAGACCGTTCCCCTGACGCGGGCAAATCCCGGCCGAAGGGCGCGTTGCGGGACGCCCGTCCACACGCGCGAGCGTGGCACCGGGATTGCAAGTCCGCCCCGGTGCGGGGTGACCGGAGCCTTCTTTCCGGCAGGGGCATGCCGTGCGGCGACGCCGCGCGTGCCCGGACGCCGTGACACCGGGAGGCGGCTGCTCGCGCGGCCGGTCATCGGAAGCGATCCCAATCGAGGGCGAGACATGATCGACGAGGTGCTGACCGCCGATCCGCAGTTTCCGGATCACCTGCATCGCCACATCGTCCAGAACTACCTGATCAAGCACCGCCGTCCGCCGCGCGACGAGCGGGAGCAGCGCCGCGCCGTGGCCGAGTACCT
>JADLGX010000155.1 GCA_020849095.1 Candidatus Eiseniibacteriota bacterium | reverse complement strand
TCCGCTGTCGCTGCTCATCGAGGCGCCCATCCTCATGCTGCTCACGGCGTCCACGGCGCTCGCGCGCGACATGCACTCCTACCGCGTCGTGCGCCGGTTCATGTTCGTCGCCGCCGGTTCGCTCACCGCGCTGCACGCGCTGGTGGCGTTCACCCCCCTGTTCGACCTGATCGCCGTCTCGCTCATTGGCGTGCCCGACGAAGTGCGCGAGCCCGCGCGCACCGGGCTGCGGATCATGCTGCCGTGGACCCTCGCCATTGCCTACCGCCGCACGCAGCAGGGGCTGCTCATCCGGTTCGAGCGCGCGCGCGCCGTCACGTGGGGAACCCTGGTGCGTCTGACCACGCTGGGTTCGGTGCTGGCGACCGGCTACGTGCTCGGGCGCTGGCCGGGCATCGTGGTGGGCACGTGCGCGGTGGCCGGCGGCGTGATCGCCGAGGCGCTGTACGCACGGTTCAGCGTGGACCCGGTGCGACGCGGGCCTCTCGCCGCGGCGCCGGCCGTGCAGCCCCCACTCACCATGCGCGCGTTCGTGCGCTTCTACGCGCCGTTGTCGTTCACACCGCTGTTGCACTTTCTCGCCATGCCGCTGGCCGCCGCCGCCATGAGCCGCATGCCGAACCCGCTCGAATCGCTGGCGGCGTGGCCCGTGCTGTCGGGCAGCGTGTTCACGCTGCGCAGCGTGGGGTTCGCGTTCAACGAAGTCGCCGTTTCGCTGCTCGACCGCCCGCGCCCGGTGCCCGCGTTGCGCCGGTTCGCGGTCCTGCTCAGCCTGCTCGTGACCGCGCTGCTGCTGATCGGCGCGGCGACTCCCGTGGGCCTGTGGTGGTTCGGCCGCGGCTCGGCGCTGGCTCCCGACCTGGCTCGCATGGCCTGGGGCGCGCTGTGGCTGCTCTTGCCCATGGGCGCGGCGAGCGTGTGGCAGAGCTATCACCAGGGCGCGCTGGTGCACGTGCGCGACACGCGCGCGATCACCGAATCCATGGCCGCGCTGCTGTTGACGACGGCCGTGGTGCTCGGCGCGGGCGTGGCGCTGCAGCCACTGCCGGGGCTGCACCTGGCGGCGCTCGCCACGACGGCGGGCGGCGCGGCGCAGATCGGCTGGCTCGCGTACCGCTCACGCGCGGCGTTTGCCAGACTTCAGGCGCCGAAGGCGCCGTAGGCATTTTCAAACCACATGCCCCGGCTCGGAACATCGAGCCGGGGCGTTGGTTCGAGAATCGGCGCGTGTTACCGCGTGACCGCCGGAGCGCTCGCTCCCATCGGTCCGCGGCCACCGGCCGCCGGGCCGGGTGCGTCGGCCTCGCGTCCGGCTTCGAGCGCGCGCTTGATGCGGGCGCGGGTCTCGAGCAGGTGTGCGCGCGTGTTGTCGCCGATCGTGGCCACGAGCAGCCCGCGGGCACAACGCGCGTCCACGCGGCTCAGCTGCAGGCGGGCCAGCGCGCGGGCGTCGTCCGGAGCGCCGTTGTTCGCCGTCACCATGTTGGCGAGACGGTCCACGTAGGCGCGCTGGATGTCACGTCGCGTGCTGGTGCCTTCCAGCGCCTTGGCGGCGCCGGGAACCGCGCTGGCCACGTCGCCCCACAGCGCGCGCGTCAGGCGGTCGAAGTGCTCCGACAGGCGGTACGGATCCGAGGTGCGGTTCTCGGACTCCCGCATGCGGTCGAGCAGCGCGGGATTCAGCACGCCGCCGAGCAGCGCGCTCTGCACCGCCAGCACCTTGTCGTTCCAGTCGTAGTCGTGGCGGCCGCTGAACGTGCCGGGGCCCATGCCCCACTGCGACCAGCGGTTGGGAGCCATGCGCGACAGCAGCGCCGGCGGCGCCGCCATGGCGTCGGCCGCCCACACGCTGCGAGAGAGGAAGTCGAGCGCCTCGCGCTGCTTGGCGGCGGGAACGGGATCGATCGGGTTGCGCTCCATCGGCTGGCCGCGCTCGACACGCGACATGTACGAGCCGCCCAGGTACTTGACCGCCAGACCGGCCGCGACGCCGTACTGGCCGAGCAGCGTGTCCATGGCGCGGCGCAGCGCGGTCAGGTCGCCGCTGTTGCCCACCACGCGCTGCTCGAAACCGGGATTGCGCCACAGGCCCGCCACGTAGGCCGTGCGCGCCTTGGCGAACGCGAGCGGATCGCTGCCGAGGTCGTAGATGTTCGAGCGCGGGTCGGGAGCGTCGGCCGGATACGTGTCGTCGTCCGTCGAGTACTCGTGCCCCGGCTGCAGTGATTCATCCGCGATCTTGCGGGCAATGGCGAAATCCTCTTCGACCGTCGCCGCGCCCGTCGCCGAGTAGCCGAAGCGGATCGCCCACATGTCGTAGGTGCCGGGCGTCGTCGTCCAGTACTCGCCCTGATGCTGCTTGCCGTGGTCGATGTTGGGGGTCGGGTACTCCATCACCGAGGAGTACAGGCCGTTCGTGCCGGTCCACGCCGCGTCGTGCAGGTGTTCGGCGGGCGTCGAGGTGCTGGAGCGGAAGTTGTGGCGCAGGCCGAGCGTGTGCCCCACCTCGTGCATCACCGCCCAGATCACCGCGGGCTTCAGGTATTCGTCGGGCACCGGGGCGCCCGGCGGCAGCGACTGGTCCATGAGCATGGACAGGTGCTGCATGGCGCCGCCGTCGGCCACCGCGTTGCCCGCCATGCACAGCATGTCGAGCGACAGGTTCTCGGGCAGCTGCGCGAACACGTCCTGCGGCAGCAGCGACTGGCCCAGCGCCTCGGGACCGGAGTAGCGCCGATAGGCGTTCGAATAGTTCTGGAACATGGACGCCTCGAACAGCACGTCGGCGTCGAGGATCTCACCCGTGCGCGGATCCATGCGCGACGGCCCGATGGCGCCGAACACCGGCTCGTGCGACGTGATCCAGCGGATCGAGCTGTAGCGCATGTCCTCGCAGTCGAAGCCGGTGCTGTCGGCGGGCGGATCGAGCGCCAGGATGGCGTTGCGGAAGCCGGCGGCCTCGAACGCCTTCTGCCACTTCTCGACACCTTCCTTCACCCACGGCCGGAACTTGGCGGGGATCGTGTGGTCGAGGTAGTACACGATGGGCTTGACCGGCTCGCTCACCGCGGCCGCGGGGTCCTTCTTCTCGAGCCGCCAGCGGTGGATGTTGCGGACCCAGAAGTTCTCCTTGTCCTCGCGGCCGAAGTCCTTGCGCGCGTCGAGGAAGTAGCCGACGCGGTTGTCGGCCCAGCGGCGCGCCATGGGCGTCTCGGGCAGGCGGCACAGCGAGTAGTGCACGGCGATGGGGATGTAGCGGTTGTCCGGCACGGTCTCGAGCGCGAGGCGCGAGCGGTCGTTGGGCGTGAACGTGAGCATCGCCTCGACTTCGTTGTTGTCCGGGAACGCCTTGATCGACGTGAGCGCCGAGCGCTCCTTGTCGAAGCGCACCGAGACGTTGCCGAGCGCGTACTTCATGTTCTCGCTCAGGTCGGTCACGTCGGAAACGAACAACCCGCCGACGTCGATCAGCACGGCCTTGGTGGAATCCTGCTCGCTCTCGATCTTGAACGACTGCACCACCGAATTCGCGATGGAAAGCTCGCGCGCGCGATCGATGGGCGTGTCCTTGGGCGCGAGGAAGCGCGTGTTGATCTCGACCAGCATGACGCGGTCGCCCTGGCGCTCGAACTGCAGCATGCGGTCGTCCAGCGGCAGGCCGCCGAGCAGGTAGTTGGAGCCGATGCCGCGCGAGTACGTGACCGAGTACAGGAACGGCTTGTTGAACTGCTCCTTCTTGAGCTCGAGATAGAGGTTGTCGCGCTTCTTCCACATGGTGAAGAAGCCCTTCTTCTCCTCGGCGTCCTTGATCGTCTTCTTCCACTCGGCAAAGGGCTTGTCGGGCGCGGCGGGCGCGGCGGCGCCGGCCGCCGGCTTGGGCGGAGCAGCGAACGCAGCAGGCGCGGCCGGCAGAGCCAGCAGCGCGAACGCGCCCGCCAGGGCGGCCATGCGGGTCCAGGGGGAACGGTGCGTCATGCAGCTCTCCTGCGTCCGTGGGACGCGATCGGGGACGGAGGTCGCCGCGCGGGAATGCCCGGCGCCCGTTGAGATGGACGGGGAAAGCTAGGCGCGGGCGGACGCGAGCGCGAGGGCGCGTGTACCGGCGCGGGTTTTCCCGAAACCGGCGGGGCGAATGGAGCGCGGCGCGCCCCGGGCGGGCGCCGCGGCCGCGGTCAGCGGCGGGCGGCCAGCACCACCTTGGTGCCGGGATCTCCCAGCACGACGAAGCCGGCCCAGAACCGTGGCGCGGACCAGTCGGCGCTGGCGCGCATCTCGCGCTGCGCCTGCTGGAGCGCGGCGCCCGCGGCATTGCTGCGCGCGAGCGCGGCGTAGAAGTGGCGCATGAACTCGGCCGTCGCTCGATCGTCCACGTTCCACTGAGTCGCCACCACCGTGGGCACGCCGGCCATGAGCCAGGCCGGGGCGATGCCGGCAAGCGACATGTTGTCGAGCCCGGCGGCGCCGAGCGAATGGCAGGATGCGAGCACGCAGAGCTGCGCCGGCAGGCGCAGCCGGCTGATCGAGGAGACCGGCAGGTATGCACCGCCCCGGCCCGGATCGCCGAGCAGGAGCCGCGACTGCCAGGGACGCTTGAGGTCCACGCTCGTGTGCGCGGCCAGATGCACGATCGAGCCCCGGCTCAGCGCCTCACGCGCGATCTGCAGCGCCGTGCGCCGTGGATCCACCAGCGTGAGCGCGCCGAGATAGTCGCGGCCCAGCGCGCGCACTTCGTCGCCGGCCGCGGGCATCTTGCGGCCGCGCTCGTCGGACGTGCGCGCCACGGCGACGAGCGACCGCGCCGCCGGGGTTCGCGCGCCGGTGCGCGAGCGGGCCAGCGCGAGCAGCTTGGCGGAGGGAACCACAGCGAGTTCGCGCTCCAGCATGAGCGGGCCGCTGGTGCCCGGAACGACCAGCATGCCGAACGCGTAACTGCCGAATCGCCCGCCCGCCAAGAGCACGCGCCGCGAGCCGCGCAGCAGGTCGGCTCCGGGGCCGAAGAAGTCCGCGCCCAGCGCCGCGGCGGCGCCGCGGACGGCGGGGTCGTCGGCGCCCGAGGAGGTCACCATTTCGGTGAAGCGGGCGAGCCGCCTTTCGAGCCCCGCCTGTGCGGGCAGCATCCACGCGCGCACCTCGCGCCTCGTGACGGCGATCACGAGCGTGGAGTCCTCGTTGGGCGTCACGTCCACGAACACCTCGCCCGGCCGCAGTGTGGTGCCTCGCCACGCCGCGAAGTCGAACGGCTTGCGGCGCGCCTCGGCTCCGGCCGCGGGGCCCAGCAGCCGCTCGCTCACCGCGAGCGCGTGAAAGCGCTGCAACTCGCTGAACGCCTCGATCACGCGCCGGTCGTGAGGGAGCCCGCGCCGCGGGTCGAGCAGGGCGTTCGCGAACGCGAAGCCCATGTCGTGACCGTAGTCCTCGCTGTCGAGAAGCAGATCTTCACGCGAACGGGCGCTGCGCGCGCGCTCCCACGCCGCGATCGCGCCGCGGAATCCGGAGAGCGAGCTGTCGATGTTGCCCAGCCCGCGCTGCGATTCGGCCGCCAGCGCGAGCGCCCAGTCGTACTCGACCCCACCCGGCGTCGTCGCGGTCGGGCGAGTGATCCGCGCGGTCTCGCGGAACGCGGCCAGCGCTTCGCGGTGCCGACCCAGCGCCAGCAGCGCGTGGCCGCGGTAGAAACGCAGGCGCCAGTAGGACGACGCGGGCATGCGCCTGGACAGCCGTTCGATCAGGTCGTCCGCGTAGCGAACGGCGTCGGCGTCGCGCTCGGCCTCGTGGAGGTTGAACACCAGGTTCTGCGCCGCGAACGCCGCGTTCACCGGGATGAGCGTGTCCACCAGCGCCACCGCCCGCCGCAGGAGAGCTTCAGCTTCGGCGGTGCGCCCGAGCTGGATGCGCGCCTGCGCCGCGATGAGCATGGCGCTGGACAGCGGCTCGCGATCGCCCAGCGGCTCGGCCAGCGCGATGGTCGCGGTCATGAGGGAGTCCACGCGGTCCCAGGCGCCGCGGGCGGACTCGTAGTTGGCGAGGATGCGGCGCGCCTGCAGCTCGACCGGAAGCAGCGTGGCGCGGCGCGCGGCCTCGATCGCGGCGTTCGCGAGATCCGGCGCCAGGTCGGGATCGCCAATCGCCATCTCCATGTCGGCGGAGTTGAGACACAGGTAGGAAAGCTCGAAGGCGTTGTCGAGCTTTCTGGCGAGCGCGATGCCGCGCGAGTAGCTCGCGCGCGCATCGGTGAGCTTTCCGACCTGGTACTGGGCCGCGGCCAGTCCCGCCACCCCGCGCAGCTGGTCGCCCTCGTCGCCGCTGCGGACACCGGAGGCGATCGCGCGTTCGAACCACGGCAGCGCTTCGCCGCTGCGCCCCTGCGAGACCAGGGCGTAGCCGTGGCGCATGTCGAAATAGGACTGGTCGCGCGGCTGGTTGCGGCGCCGCGAGATCGCGGCCGCGCGAGCGCAGAGCTGCTTTGCGGCTTCCAGGCCGCCGGTCTTTTCGAGCGCCACCACGCGCACGCGCAGCGCGCGGATCATGGTGGCCGTGTCGCGCGCCGCCTCGGCGAGCCGGAAGGCGCGCGTGGAGAGTTCGAGCGACGCCGGGTACTCGAACACCATCATGTGCGCGCGCGCGCGCCGCGCGAGCGCGATGCGCAGCAGCCCGGGATCCCCCGCCACTCCGCGCCCGGCGAGCACCGAGTCCATGAGCGTCGCGATGGCCCCGTACTGCCCGCTCATGTAGAGCGAGTTGTCGCGGTCCACCAGCGCGGCGTGCGCCTTCCACGGATCGGCCGGCGCGGCGTGCGCCGCCGCGGACACGGCCGCGAGCAGCGACAGCACGAAGACGAGGAATCCCGGTCGCCGGAGCATGACGGGCAGTCTAGCGGCCGATCGCGGCAGGGCCCAACTCGCGCGAAAAGACTTCGCCGTCGCGGTGGAATCCCATGCGCTCCAGGTACGACGCGTGGCGCGGATGGCCGGGGGCCGACACGAGGCGGCGGATGCCGCGCTCGTGGAACCACGCGGCGTTGTCCTCGAACAGGAACCGCCCCACGCCGAAGTCGCGATAGCCGGGAATGACGAAGTCGAGCAGCACGTGAGCCGTGGCGCCGTCGGGCCGCAATATGACGAGCCCGGCGGGCACCATGTTGCGCAGCACCAGCAGGTGCAGGTGCGATTCGTCGGGCTGGTAGACGTAGCCCGGGACGAAGCTGGCGATCTCGTCGCGATGAAACTCCACGAAGCCGCGCAGGTACTCGCTGTCGTGCGCCACGGCGAGCAGCTTGAAGTAGTCGCGCTGCCGCCACATCTGGTGGAGGTAGTAGAGGTCCACCAGCACGATCGTGCCGTTGAGCACGGCGACCGGCCACGCGTGAATGAGCAGCCCGTACAGCGCCATGAGCGAGGCGCCGGCCAGGTTGATGACGCGCAGGCGCAGCAGCGACTTCATCATGAGCGAGGCGGCGACCAGCACCGAGGCGGCGTAGCCGAGCACTTGCAG
>JADLGX010000154.1 GCA_020849095.1 Candidatus Eiseniibacteriota bacterium | reverse complement strand
TCGAGCGTGCTCAGGTAGTCGCCCATGTCGCCGTCGGGCGGATCGATGATCACGCTGCCGGGACCGCCGGGCACCAGGTCGCCACAAAAGAGCGCGCGGCGTTCGGCGTGCCACAGCGAAATGTGGTCGCGCGTGTGCCCGGGCGTGCTCAGCACGGTCAGAGACCAGCCGGTGTGACCGCGCGGCAGCTCGATCACGTCGCCGTCCCCCACCACCTTGTCGAGCTTCAGGTGCGGCGACAGCGCCACGTGCCCGGCCACCGGAACGCCAAAGCGCTCGCGGCACGCGGCCACGCCGCCCACGTGGTCGGGATGATGGTGCGTGACCACGATGAGCTTCACGCGCCGGCCCTGCGACTCGAGCAGGTCGGCCACGGCGTACAGCTCGGCCAGCGCGTCGGCTTCGCCGCTGCCCGGATCCAGCAGGATCAGGTCGCGCTCGCCGACGAAGTAGGCGTTCGTGTGCTGCGCGGGCGGCAGCGGGCGCGTCTTCATGGCGTGAAGCACCACGCCGTGCTGCAGCTCGATGAGCCGCGCGGGCGTGCTGGCGGCGCGCGGCGCGTCGGCCAGGCGCGCGGCAATGCCCTCCTCGCCGGCGGCGAGTTCGCGCAGCGTCCACAGGATGGGCGCGGCAAAGGTGACTTCGGCGCGCTCCCAGCGGCGCAGCGCCTCGGCGGGCTTCACCCACTCGCCGTGGCTGAGCTCGCCGGGAATGATGCTGGCCTGCTGGCCCTCGGGCACGCGCGCCAGGAAGAACAGCGTGTCGAAGCGCACCGGCGCGAACGACGGCGTCACCCAGCGGCCCGCGAACTCCAGGTGCGACGCGTCGAATGCCCAGCCGTGTTGCTGGGCCAGCTGGGGCAGCGTCACGCTGCCGGCCAGCAGCTGTTCGCGCGCCTCGGCCAGCGTGGCGGCATCCGCCGCGCCGTGCAGCCCCACCAGCACGCCGGTCTCCTCGAGCGCCTCGCGGATCGCGCAGGCGCGCGCGGCGCGCGCCGTGGGGTCCAGATCGTCGTCCAATCCCGCCATGGGCAGCGACGCGTCGGCGGCATCCACCTTGCCGCCCACGAACGCGTGAAAGCCGGGCTGCACGGGCACGGCGTCGCTGCGCTGGACCCAGAACACTTCGAGCGCGACGCCGTGCCCGCGCACCAGCACGACGACCGCGGAGTCGCGAAACTTGGGGGGAGCGGGCTTGGTCATGCGCCGCACTATAGGAAGAAGGCGCGGGACCCGCCATGCGAGCCCCGCGCCGATGGACTTCATCGCCCGGCAGCTACCATGAAATTCGAAAGACTTCCTTTCGAATTTCATGGTGCCTCCGCCCGCCCTCCGCGCCCAGTTCAGTGCGCCACGGTGCGCAGCTCGGCCTGCTCGGCCTCCCACCAGAACGCGCCCCGCGGCTTCTGGCGCGGCGCGATCTCGTCCATGCGGGCGGCGTCGTACAGCCTGCCGTTCATCATCACGCGCGAAATGCTCTCGCTGTTGCGGATGTCGGCGAGCGGGTCGCGGTCCATCACGATCAGGTCGGCGAGCTTGCCCACCTCGAGCGAGCCCACTTCGCGGTCGTAGCCCAGGTACTTCGCCCCGCCGATGGTGGCGCACTGGAGCGCCTCGTGCGGCGTCATGCCGCCCAGCACCATGCTCCAGATCTCCCAGTGCGAACCGAGTCCCTCGCGCTGGCCGTGCGCCCCGATCTGCACGCCCACGCCGGCGCGGTGCAGCTTGGCCGCTTCCTCGGCCACCACGATGTGGTTCCACTCGTTGTCGGGCGCGGTCACGGGCCGGCGCGCGCGCGCGTCCAGGATGCGCCGCGGCACGAACGCCTGCAGGCGCTCGTTCGCCCACACGGGGGTCTTGGCGTACCAGTAGTGCTCGCCGTCGAGCCCGCCGTACGCCACGTTGAACGTGGGCGTGTAGCCCACCTTGGTGGCGCTCCACAGCTGCACCACGTCGTCGTACACGCGCGCAATGGGCAGCGCGTGCTCGAGCCCGGTGTGCCCGTCGATCACCATGGTCATGTTGTGCGGGAACAGCGCGCCGCCTTCGGGCACGACGTTCATGCGCAACCGCCGCGCGGCCTCGAGCACCTGCTGTCGCTGGTCGCGGCGCGGCTGGTTGTAGCTCTTCACGCTGCTCGCGCCGTACGCCTTCATGCGGCCCAGGTGCATGAGCGCGTCGCCCACGCTGTCCACGTCGGCGCGGAAGTCACCCTTGGCGCCGTACAGGATGGTGCCCGTCGAAAAGATGCGGGGCGCCACGATCAGCCCGGCGCGCTGCAGTTCGGCCTGGGTGAAGATCTCGCCCGAGTCATTGGACGGGTCGTGCAGCGTGGTCACGCCAAAGGCGAGCGAGGCGTAGTCGATCCACGAGCGCTGCGGCACCAGCTGCTCGGTGCCCATGCCGCCGTGCCAGTGCGCGTCCACCAGCCCGGGCGTGATGGTCTTGCCCCTGGCGTCGAACACCTGCGCGCCGGCGGGAATCGCCGTGCTGGCGCGCGGCCCGATGGCGGTGATCCGGTTGCCCGTCACCACCACGGTGCCGTCCTCGATCACCTCGTCGCCCTTCATGGTCAGGATGCGCGCGCCCGTGAGCGCGATGCTGCCCGCGGGCTTGTCGTGCGCGAACGCAAAGCCCACGTCGATGCGGCGGGCCGGGCGCTCGACGAGCGAGTCGGGAGCGCCGGGCGCGAACGTGAACAGCTCGGTCAGCTCGCGCGTGTACAGCGCCTCGCCCAGCGCCCAGCTCACCGACCGCGAGTTGCCCGACCAGTCGATCCAGTCGCCCGCGTCGCGCGACACGAGCTTGACCGGGAAGTTGCGCGCCGACGGGCCCAGGTCGGCGGGCCGGCCGGTAAAGGTGAACGGCGCCACCCACAACTTGTACTTCTCGCGGAACGCCACCCACTTCTCGTCGGGCGACATCTTGATCTCGGTGTAGTACACGCCCTTCAGGTGCGTGCGCTCGTCGGTGCCGTCGAGCGCGATGCTCACCAGGTTGCGCTCGTCCTGGTCGGCGCCGCCGACCTCGACGTAGTACACGCGGTCGTTGCGCGCGGCGAAGTGCGCGGACTGGCCGTGGTCCACGATGCGGCGCGAAGCCCCGCCCGCGGTGGCCACCGCGTACAACCCACGCTCCTCCGACCACAGCGGCGAGAACAGGTAGCCGCCGCCGATCGCGCGGTACACGATGGTGGCGCCGTCCGGAGAGAACACCGGCTCCACGTAGTGCCCGGGCTTGCTCGTGACCGTGCGCCCGGTCCCGCCGGTGCTGGCCACCACGCGAACCTGGCCGAGCGCGTCGTCGTTCCAGGTGGAGTACACGATCCACTTGCCGTCACGCGACCACGCGGGGTGGGACTCGAACACGTCGTCGGCCCTGGTCAGGCGCACCGGGCGGCCGTCGGGAAGGGCGCGCACGTAGAGGTGGCCCAGCGCGGCATACGCGACGCGGTCGCCCTGCGGCGACACGCTGACCCAGCGCAGCATGTGCGTGCGCAGCGAGTCGGGCGCGACGGGCGTGGCGAAGCGCACGGCCTCGGTCACGCGGCGCGTGCCGGTCACATGGAAGGGAATGTCGCGCACGGCCCGGGTGGCCACGTCGATCCGGTGCAGCCCGCCCTTGCTCCAGAACACCAGCTCGCGCGAGTCGGGCGTCCAGGCGATGCCCGGATACACGCCGTGCACCGCCCACACTTCCTGGTTGTCGCGGTCGAGCCCGTCGTACAGCGGCTTCTCGGCGCCCGAGGTCACGTCGCCCAGGTACAGCACGCTCTTGCCGCGCACGCGGCGGATGAACGCCACCGTCTTGCCGTCGGGCGACGGCGTCGGGCGAATGGCGCCACCCGCGCCGCCCTGGAACGTGCGGACCTCGCCGCTCTCGCGGTCGAGCCGCTGGATGCAGTAGATCTGCGTGTTCGCGTCCTTGTTGTACTCGAACGACTGGCCCGGCGTGGCGTCCATGCTCCAGTACAGCCAGCGCCCGTCGCGCGAAAACGCCGGCTCGCCCTCGTCCTTCTGCTCGGTGCGGCGCTTGGTCATCTGCGCGCCTTCGCCGCCGGTCCAGTGGTACAGCCAGATCTCGCCCGCGCCGGCCGAACGCGTGGACGTGAAGTGCTTGCGCGCCGCGATGTACTGACCGTCGGGCGTCCACGCCGGGCTGTTGAGCAGCCGGAAGGTCTCCTTGGTCACCTGGCGCGGGTGGGCTCCGTCGCGGTCCACGATCCAGATGTTGTCGCCGCCCGAACGGTCGCTGGTGAACGCGATGCGCTTGCCGTCCGGGCTGAAGCGCGGCTGCTCGTCCCAGGCCATGCCGCTCGAGATGGCGCGCGCCTCGCCGCCCGCAATGGACAGCGTGTAGAGGTCGCCCAGCAGGTCGAACACCAGCTGCGTGCCGTCCGGGCTCACGTCCACGCTCATCCACGTGCCGGTGCGCGTATCCAGCGGGACGTCGTGGTGCTCACCCGGCGGGTTGTCCACGCTCCACTTGCCGTCGGGCGCCACGGTGGGCGCGTTGGCGCCGCTGCCCGCCGCGAGGATCTGCACCGGGCCCATGGCCGAGGGCGGATCGTCGTCGTGTGCGAATGCCGGGATGGCGGCCAGCATGAGAAGGGCGAGCATCGGGGCGATCACGCGAACGGCGACGCGCATGAGGCGACCTCACGAAATGTGGTG
>JADLGX010000153.1 GCA_020849095.1 Candidatus Eiseniibacteriota bacterium | reverse complement strand
GAGGCGTTCATGACGCGTCCTTTCCGATGGGCGGCACACAGGTCCGCCGTGGAGAACGGGGGGTCGCACAGGGACCCCGGTGAACGGGCGCAACCCTACTCCCATCGGCACGAGCGGACCAGTCCGCCACGGGGCGGGCCCAAGGGTCGCGGGCGCGGGAGTTTGCCGCCGCGCGAGCGAGCGCCCGAATGGGAAGCTCGGGTGAACGAAGTTTGGCGCCAACTCCCTCCGTCCGGTTTTTCGGGCTTGCCGGAAGCATTCGCCACAATTGGGTTCCCACTCGCATCACCGCGACGTCATCATGACCACGCCTTACCCGGCGATGCCGTCCCCACGTCCTCGCCGGCAGCCCCCCCCCCGCCGCCCCTTCGTCCGATCCTCTCTCTCCGGAGGAAACCCATGCCTGTCTCAGCCCTGCCCCGAGCAGCCGCGAACCTGGTCCGCGCGGTCCTGGTTCTCGCACTCGCCTCGATCCTGCCGTCCGTCGCGCATGCCGGCCCGGGCGCGTCGCTCCTCGTCGGCGGCAAGCGAGTGCAGTCGTTCACCGCGCCCATGCCTGCCGCCCGCGTACCGCTTCATCGCGCCGGCCTCTCTTCGCAGTGGGTCTCTCTCGGGCCGGTCACGGTTCCGGGGCGCATGCTGTGCGTGACTCCGCTCATGTTCAGCCCGCTGAGCATCGCGGCCGGATCCGATGGCGCCGGCTACTGGACGGGGTATTCGCAGGACGACGCCGGCTGGAGCCCGCGCGGGAATGAACTGGGAGCGGGCGCAGCGCAGATCGCCAATCGCCTCTGGTCCAACGAGGGCGGGCCCACTTTCGAACGCACGTGCGTGGTCGGCACCGACGGGGGCATCTACTACAGCGACGACGACATCTACAACAACGGCAGTTCCAGCTGGGCGACGAGCACGCTCAACACGGCGGGTGACTACGGCACCCGCCGCGTCGTGCGCCTGCTCATGGACAGCGGTTCGATCAACGTGTGCTACCTGCTCGTCGAAGCGTCCGACGTCAACACCGAGGAGGACGGTTATCTCTTCATGCGTTCGTTCGACGGCGGCGCCTCGTTCGACGTGTCGCGTTTCGTCGCGGCCAACGCCGCGGACATGTGGGCCTCGCGCACGGGCTCCGGAGAGCTCGTGCTCGCCTACGCGCAGGACTTCACGGTGCACGTGGACTACTCCGACGCCCTCGGCGACCCGTGGACCGAGCAGGGCACGTTCGAAGACCCGAACGGCAGCTTCATCGAGCGGCTGAACGTGACCGCGCAGGAAACCACCACCTCCGGCCACATCTGGGTGTGGGAGAACGACGCGCTCCATGGATCCACCGACGCGGGCGCCACGTGGTCCCATCTCCGCTACATGGACGAGCCTTCCGCGGGCACGCGCGGGCTGTGCGCCTCGATCACGAACACCGACCTTCTGCTGTGGACGACGTTCGACCGGCTGCACCTCTCGCGCGACGGCGGCGTCACGGACTCCGTGTTCGCGAACGGCTGGCCGGGCAATGGCGAGATCCACCAGCGGCCGCTCAACGTGGACTGCTGGGCGTTCAATCTCGTGAACACTTCCGCGCCTGCCATGAAGGTTCGGTGCGGCGCGGGCGACGCCGGCTCCCTGGGAGTCACGCCCGGTGAAGAGCAGTTCTACATCTCCTCGGGCAGTGGCGTGTGGCGGTGGCGCGCGGACCAAGCCGGCGGGCCCGAACTCCTCACCGCCTTCGGCTGCGTCAGCAGCGAGTTCCACGACACCTACACGTTCGGCGAACTCGACGGCTACCAGCTTCGCAGCGGCACGCGCGACCTGGGAGCGATGGGATTCAGCTCGTTCGGGCCTCCTCCGGGCAATCTCTACTGGACCAGCCTGATCACCTCGAGCCAGAACGACGTCTCGAACGTGGTCGCCAACGGGCTGCCGACCCCGGATGACCCGATTCGCTGGCAGCAGTTTCCGGACGGACTGCTCGTCATCGACGGCCCGAGCACCTTCGCCGCGGGTTTCGCGCCGTCGAACGCGCGGCACCAGCTGCTGGTCGCCCACCCCACCGATCCCTACCGCGTCTACTTCGGCTCCGACCAGTTGTACGAAGTGAGCTACGACCCGCTCGGGAACACGTTTTCGACCAGCGTGGTGCCCACTCCGCTCACCGGCGCGGAAGTCACCGGCTTCGCGATCGCGCCGTCGGATCCGGACAAGTGGTACCTGACATGCTACGGCCTCTTCCTGTTCTACTCGGACGATGCCGGCGCGAACTGGACCCAGGTGTTCACCGGAAGCGTGCCGGGCCCGATCGACTACGACGGGAACCGCCAGATTCGCATCGTCGTCAATCCCGTGGACGCCGATGAAGCCTGGCTGGTCGGCATGGACGTCACGCACACCACGGACGGCGGCGTCACCTGGACGCTCGCGCAGATCGGATTGCCGCTCGGCCAGCCGCAGGGCTGGGACCTCGCGTACGACAACGGCTCGCCCCCGACCGCGTATCTGGCCGCCCCCACCGGGCCCTATCAGTGGACCGGCTCCGGCTGGCTCGACCTGGCCCCGCCGGGCGGCGACATGCCGGCGGTGGAGTGCCGCTCGGTCGAATACGTGCCCACGCTGGACCGCATGCGGTTCGCGACCTGGGGACGCGGCCTGTGGGACTACGAGATCACCAACACCACCGGAGTGGGCGATGTCGCCCGGCGGCTCGAACTGGCGCCGTCGTCGAATCCGCTGCGCGGGCAGGGCGAACTGCGCTTCTCGCTGCCGAACAGCGGCCACGTGAAGCTGGAACTGCTCGACGTGGCGGGACGCCGGGTGGGCACGCTGCTGGACGAGGCGCGCCCCGCGGGCCGCGGCTCGGCGAGCCTGGATGGCAGGTCGCTGGGCGTGGGCGTGTACTTCGCGCGGCTCACCACGGCGGGCGGAACGCGCACGTCGAAGGTCGTCGTCGTACATTGACCGCCCCGGAAGGCGAACGGCCCCGCGCTCGAGCGAGCGCGGGGCCGTTTCATTCCGGGGTGCCCTGGCGCCGCTACATGCGCTCGCGCAGTCGCTGGTAGCCGCCCCGGCTCACGGGCAGTTCGCGGCCGTCGTGCAGCACCGCGACGCGGCTGTCCTTGGCGTAGGGCTCGATCCGCGCAATGCGCTCGACGTTCACGATGTACGAGCGGTGAATACGAACGAAGCGCGAGGGATCGAGCACTTCCTCCAGCTCGGCGAGCGTCTGGTGCTTGAGCCACGACTTGCCTTCGGCGTGGATCGCCACGTAGTCGTCCTGCGCCTCGGCGTAGTCCAGCTTGTCGGCGG
>JADLGX010000152.1 GCA_020849095.1 Candidatus Eiseniibacteriota bacterium | reverse complement strand
TCCGTGATCGGGAACTTGCCGAGCAGCGCCTTGCCGACGTGGGCCGCCAGCAGCATGGGCCCGCCGGGAAGATGCACGTAGGGCTTCTTCACGCCGATCTCGGCCGACAGCCGGTCGAGGAACTCGTTGAACGTGATTCGTTCGGGCCCCAGCAGGTCGTACGCCTTGCCGAGCACGTCGTCGCGGGTGAGGCACTGCACGATGATCTCGTTGACGTCGTTCATGTGAATGGGGTCCAGCTCGATCTTGCCGTCCCCGATCACCGGCACCGCCGGCAGCCCGCGCAGGTACGCGGCCAGGTTGGCCACGAGTCCGACGCCGTGCGCGCCGTACACGAGCGACGGGCGCAGGATGACGAACGGCATGCCCGACTGGCGCACCACCACTTCGGCCTCGAGCTTGGTCTGGCCGTAGGGCCCGCGCCTCTCGCGAAGCGCCGACAGCGTGGAGGTGAACACGAGCCGCTTGACGCCCGCGCGCTGGCAGGCCGCGATCAGGGCGCGCGTGCCGTCCACGTTGATCGCCCGGGCCTTCGCCCAGTCGGTCACCGCGGTGGCGTTGGCCAGGTGCACCACCACCTCGCAGCCGGCGGCCGCCTGGTCGAGCGAGGCCGCGTCGGTCATGTCGCCGCGCACGACGGTGAGCCGGTCGGCGGGAAGCTTGAGTTCGCCGCGCACGGAACGGACGAGCGCCACGACTTCGTGGCCCTCGGACAGCAGTCGCTTGAGGAGCCGCAGGCCGATGAAACCACCGGCCCCGGTCACGAGGATCTTCATGGTTTATCCCGGGACGATGCGCCGGCACCGAACCGCCTGAGCAGCGGGCTGATGACGGGCAGGTTGAACTCGGACAACATCTGGCGAATGCCGATGCCGCGCGCGAGCGGCCGCACGGCGACTGTGTAGAGACCGACGAAGAGCATCATGGACCCGAGCATGCGGAGCATGCGCTGCCACAGCGAGGCATCGGCCCCGGGGAGGAAATGCTCCAGTCCCCAGGCGAGTCCGATGGCCAACGCCAGCGGCAGGAACAGGCGGCCGATGGCGCCCAGCATGCCACGTCCGCTCAGCCCCAGCCCGGTCAGCGCCATGGACAGCAGGATGGCGCCGTTGATCGCGTACGTGGCGAGCGTGGCCCACGCCACGCCGGTGATTCCGTAGCCCAGCTTGATCGCCGTCAGGTCGAGCGCGGCGCCGATGGCGATCGAGACGAACGCCGTGGGCATGAGCATGGTCTGGCGGCCCAGCGTCATGAGGACCACGGACGCGAAGTTGCCGAACCCCAGCCCGATCGCCCCGAAGCAGAGCGCCTGGAGCGCCCCGACACCGGGGACGAACTTGGGCAGCAGCAGCTCGACGACCGGCATCGCCGCCAGGAACACGATGGCCGAGAACGCCGGAACGATGAGGGAGCTGATCCGCATGAAGCGCTCGGCCAGGTCGCGGATTCCCTGCGGGTCGCGCCCGTCCTCGTCGAACTGGCGCAGCAGCCTCGGGTACATCACGTAGGTGACCGCATCCGGCATGTAGAGCAGGAAGGTCATCGCCATCATCGAGATCGAGTAGAACCCGAAGTCCCGGTTGCCCAGGTAGCGCAAGATGATGAGCCGGTCGAGGCTGCGCATGACGAGCGCCGAGGCGATGAGCACGAACATGGGGAAGCCGACCTGCACCAGGTCGAGTCCCTCCTGCGCCACCGTGGGCGACATGGGCGCATTGGCGCGCGAGCGCACCGTGGAGAACACCAGCGCCGCCACGCAGCCCGCGGTCCAGCCCAGCAGCAGGCCCCAGCCGCCGAGCCAGGGCGTGAGCGCCAGCCCGGCGAAGGCGCCGATGGCTCCCTGCAGCAGCATCCAGCCGCTCACGGTCTTGAAGTCGCCGTGCGAGCGCTGGATCGAGGTCTGGTAGTTGGCGAGGTTGATCGCGGCCACGCACACCAGGGCCAGCACCAGCCCCCAGGGTCCCCACGCGCCGAGCAGGCGGCTGCTGCCGAGCGTGACCCAGCCCACGCAGGCCAGGATGAACAGCGAGGTCAGCAGCAGGATGTTGAACAGCGCGGCGCGCTTGACCCGGCGCAGCGCGGCGGCGTCGCCCGCGACCATGCGCGGGGGCACCATCTGGTCCAGGCCCTGCTGGGTGCCGAGCAGCGGCAGCGTGCCGTACTCCATCATCATCTGGAGCGCGCTCCAGGCGCCGAACGCCTCGGGACCGATGAGCCGGGCCGCGACGAGACCGCGCAGCATGAGAGCCGCCCGCACCACGTACTGTGCGAACGCGAAGCCCATGGAGTCGCGGATGAACTTGCGAGGATGCATCGGGGGAAGCTCCTCGAGGGGGGATGTCCGGCGCAGCTACCGGCCGTTACGAACGTGTTCCATCTGGCATCGCGGCGCTCGCGCGCATTACACTGGTTTCGTGAAGAACTCCGACGACTCCGAATCCGCTCTCGCGTCGCTCGCCTCCCGTGGAGGCGAGCCGGTGCGCAAGGACTACCTGCCCATCGCCGTGCCGTGGATCGGCGAGCGCGAAAAGCAGCTCGTGCTCGACTCGCTCGAGTCCGGCTGGATCACGACCGGTCCCAAGACCCAGGAACTGGCGCGCCGGATCGCCGAGATGGCGGGCGCGAAGCACGCCGTCGCGGTGAACAGCGCCACGGGCGCGCTTCACCTGGCGCTCGAAGCGCTGGGCGTGGGGCCGGAGCACGAGGTGATCACGTCCACGTGGACGTTCGCGGCCACCGTCAACGTGATCGAGCACGTGGGCGCGAAGCCCGTGCTGGTCGACGTGGAGCCGGACACGCTCAACATGGACCCGCGGCTCGTCGAAAAGGCGATCACGCCGCGCACCCGCGTGGTGCTCAGCGTGGACTACGGCGGCCAGCCCTGCGACTACGACGCGCTGCACGCGCTGTGCGACCCGCGCGGCATCGACATCGTGGACGACGCGGCGCACGCGCTGGGAGCGGCGTGGCGCGGACGCCCGGTGGGCTCGCTCGCCCGGATCACGGCTTTCTCGTTCTACGCCACCAAGAACCTGAGCACCGGCGAGGGCGGGGCCGCGGTCACCGACGACGAGGCCCTGGCCGACCGCATCCGGCTGCTCAGCCTGCACGGCATGAGCCGCGATGCCTGGAAGCGCTACACCGCCACGGGCTCGTGGTACTACGAAGTGGTCGCGCCCGGCTGGAAGTACAACCTCAGCGACGTGCTCGCCGCCATCGGGCTGGGCCAGCTCGAGCGCTTCGACGAGTTCCAGCGCATCCGCGGCGAACTCGTCGCGCGCTACCAGTCGCTCCTGGCCGGCGTGCCCGAGGTGGGCACCATGAAGGCGCGCGAAGGACTCACGCACGCCTGGCACCTGTTCCCCATCGCGCTCGACCTCGACGCGCTCACGATCGACCGCGCGCGCTTCATCGACGAACTGCGCGCCGAGAACATCGGCACGTCGGTGCATTTCATTCCGATCCACCGGCACCCGCACTTCCGCGACAGCCTCTCGCTGACGCCGGACCTGTTCCCGGTCGCCGAGCGGGCCTACGAGCGCGCCATCACGCTGCCGCTCTTCCCGCGCATGACCGTTCGCGACGTGGACGACGTCTGCGAGGCCATCGCCAAGATCGCGCGGGCCTTCCGCCGCTGACGCGGCGCCGATGCCGGGGGCGCGGCCGCTCAAGACGTGGTGGCCTCGCTGTCGGTCTCGGCCTGGCCCAGCGACTGCAGCGACAGCCCCTCACGGTTCAGGAAGATGAGCCCGACCGTGGTGATGGGCAGCCACTGGCTGAAGAAGTAGAACCAGCCGAAGGCGCTGGCCGGAGCCTTGCCGACCCCGTACAGCGCGAGCCCGGCCGTGCACGCGATGTTCAGCGTGCCGACGTAGCCGGGCGCCGCCGGCACCATGATGCCGATGGCGGTGACGACGAGCATGACCAGTCCGCCGTACCACGGCAGTTCGATCCCGAGCGACCACGCGGTGATCCAGAGCGCGAACGCGAAGCACAGGAACATGCCGACCGAGAGCGCGAACACCTGGATCAGCTTGCCGAAGTCGCGGAACAGCGCGAACCCGTCGAGGAACCGGTCGAGCAGCTTGGCCACTCGCCCCTGGACGGCCTTGGGAAGCAGTTCGACCATGGTCTGCGCGAGCTTGCGATTGCGCTCGGCGGCGACCACGAAGACCGTGAGCGCGACCGACAGCGTGAGCAGGATGCGCGCGCCGCCCTGCACCATCTTGCCCGCGGCGGAGTCCTCGCTGATCGGCGCGACCATCAGGGCGACGCCGAAGATGGTGAGCAGCGTCAGCATGTCCACCACGCGCTCGACCACGATGGTGGCGAACAGCATGCTCTTGGACATGTTCTCGCGTCGCGCCAGCGCCCACGGCCGGATGAACTCGCCCAGCCGGAACGGCAGGACGTTGTTGGCCATGAAACCGATCATCGTGGCGCTGAACAGGTTCAGCAGCGGCACGTGCTTTTCCGTGCGCAGGAAGAAGCGCCAGCGCACGGCGCGCACCCAGAAGGCGAAGATGGTGATCATCATGACGGCGACGAAGCCGCCGCGATTGGCGTTCCGCAGGGCCGTGGTCACGAGGGCGATGTCCACTTCCTTCATGGACACCCAGACGCACACCGCCGAGATCGCGATCGCGACCGCCAGCTGAATCGCACGCTTCATCGGCTCTCCTCCCCGCCGGTGCGGGAACGCAACTCGTCCAGTTCGTGCCTCAGCAGGGCGAGATCACGCGTGAGCGTGTGGTTCTCGAAACCCAGCCGGGACAGCTTGATCGACAGGTACAGCAGCATGGCCACCGCGAAGGCGAGGCCAAAGGCGAACACCGTGGACGCCGCGCCCATCATGCCGAGCACGCGAGTGATCCACAGCAGCAGCGGAGTGGAGAAGCCGAGCACCGCGATGACGGCGGTGGCCAGCACCCACAGGAGCGAATACTCCTCGGACAGGCGGCGCCGGCGCACGAGGTCGAGCACGTACGCCGCGAGCAGCACCGCGCCGACGGCGACGACGACCTGGGTTCTCGAGAGGAATTCCACGGGAGCCTCCGGGATCAGACGGGACGACGGATCAGCGCCATGAGCGACGCCAGAAGGTTCTTGTAGGGGTAGTAGAGCTGCTTGCCGAGCGTGTAGAACGACTGCCCGGCGACCCGCTCGCGCATGACGACCGGAACCTCGAGCAGGCGGAAGCCGCGGCGGGCGAACGCGATCAGCAGCGGCGCGTCCGGGAAGTCCTTGGGAAAGTCGTGCCGGCAGACGTTCATGACCGCGCGGTTGTAGGCGCGAAAGCCCGACGTGGTGTCGGTGATCGTCTGCCCCAGCGCCGCCTTCACCACGCCCGAGAACAGCAGCATGCCGAGCCGGCGGTTGAGCGGCGCCTTGTAGCCGGTGCTCTCCACGTAGCGCGAGCCGATCGAGACGTCGCAGCGCCCGTCGAGCACGGGGGCGAGCAGGATACCGAGGTAGGCGGGATCGTGCTGGCCGTCGGCGTCGAGCTGCACGCCCACGTCGTAGCCCCGCTCGTACGCGAACCGGAACCCGGTCTGCAGCGCTCCACCCACGCCCAGGTTGACCGGATGACGCACGACGGGAACGCCGTGCTCCCGGGCCACCCGGCTGGTCTCGTCCCGCGAGCCGTCGTCCACGATGAGGATGTCCACACCGGGCGCCTTGGACCGGACTTCGGCCAGGGTGCCGGGCAGGCTCTCTTCCTCGTTGTGGGCAGGGATGATCACCAGCACGCGCGGGGGCGTCGTCATGCGGCTCTCCGGTGCTCGAATGTGCGCGCGAGCCGGTCGGCGACGGCCACGCAGAGGTTGCGGACGCGTGGGAGCCACGCGCCGGGCAGGGGAAGCGAGGAAACTTTCTCCAAATCGTACCGGTTGACGAGCCCGAGCGCGAACACGCCCAGGACGCTGGGCACGATCAGGGCGAGACGGGCGGCCAGCGATCCCTGCACGCCCAGCTCGCGCTCGGCGAACAGCGTGAGCATCAGGCTGGGCGCGAGCAGCAGGATGTTGCGCATCACCGCCCCGAGCCGGTCGAACGTGCCTTCCTTGAGAACCGTGGAGGCGAGGATCAGGGCGCCCGTGAACGACGCCGCGGCCCCGGCCAGGTTGGCGGCGCTGGCGCCCATGGCGCCGAAGGGCCCGAGCAGGATGAAGTAGCCCGCGATCTCGGACAGCAGCTTGACCAGCGCGAGCGCGAACACGTAACCGGGGTGGCGCGCGGCCTGGAACAGCATGGTGAGCGGCTGCTGGGCGGTGCGGGCGATGGGGACCAGCGCCAGAACGCGCAGGAGCGGAATGGCGGGCTCGAACAGCGGGCTGCCCACCACGCGCACGATCTCGTGCGCGAAGACGAAGAGCGTGAACGACAGCATGCAGGCGAGCAGCTGGATCAGGCGGAACGCCTGGTCGAGCACGTAGCGCAGCCGCTCGCGCTCGTTGCGGGCCACGATCTGGGTGAGCGAGGGCAGCAGCGACTGGGGAATCGTGTGCACCAGCTCGACGAAGCGCTCCACCGTCTGGAACGCGAACGAGAAGTAGCCCAGCTGCGTCGCGTCGAGCACCGTGCCGAGCACCAGCTTGCCGAGGTTCTGCCCGGACAGGAACGACAGCCGCGCCCCGTACAGCGGCAGGCAGTAGCGCACCATCGAGCCCAGCAGTCCCGGTTCGGGCGCCCCCTCGGGCGCCGCCTGCGACCGGGCCCGCGACAGCACCCACACGGAGGCTCCCAGCGTGGCGACCGCCTGCACCGCGGTGAGGATCGAGAACCCGAGCGCGAGCGAGGCGAGTCCCTGGTGCATCCACCACAGCGTCGCGACCAGGATGGTCTTGCCCACGTTGAAGATCAGCGACAGGCCGCTGACCCATTCGAACCGCTGCAGGCTGAACAGGATCGCGCGGCCGGTGGTGGCGAGCCCGTCGGTGGCCACGAACACGGCGAGCAGCGGCAGCAGCACCTCGAGCTCGGGCATCTGGTAGAACGCGGCCAGCGACGGCGCGACGGCGAGCAGCACCGCGGTCGCGATCAGCCCGAAGGCCAGCTTGAACCCGAGCGCCAGCTGGTAGGCCCGCGTGAGCGTGCGCAGCCGGCCGTGCACCTGGTACTCGGCGCCGTAGCGCTCGAGGAACATCTCGAAGTTGCCGGTGAACGCGGTCGCCAGGCTCACCACCGAAAAGGCGAGCGTGAACATGCCGTACTTGGTGGGGCCGAGCCAGCGCGCGACGAGCGCCGTGTAGGCGAGTGTCGAGAGAATCGCGATACCCTTCTCGGTGCCCAGGAAGAACGCGCCGCGCGTGATGTTCTTGGCCACCTCGCCGCGCTTCATGCCGCCTCCGCGAGCAGCGCGTCGAGCTCGCGCTCGAGGAAGGCACGAAGGTCCGCCAGGTGCCGCACGCCCTCGGGCAGCGGCCGGTTGGAGGCCAGGAGCGCGGTCATGTCGGGATGGCCCGCGTCGTAGCCGTGCATGGCCGCGACGGGCCGGCTGCCCATGAACGAGGGCACCAGCAGCGCGCCGGGGCGGAGCAGGAAGATGTCGTCGCCGTACTCAC
>JADLGX010000151.1 GCA_020849095.1 Candidatus Eiseniibacteriota bacterium | reverse complement strand
CGGCAACTCCAGCCGCGCCGCCGCCGCCGGGCGGCCGAGGCGAGCGAGCAGCATGGCCAGCGCCGGCCGCTGCAGCCCGCTCGAGGCGGGGTTCGCGCGCTTCCACCACAGCCGGAACGCCGCCGCCCGCACCGCGGCGTTGCGCTGCGCCGCCAGCACGCGCAGGTCGGCGCGCAGCGGATCGCGCTCGTCGACGGCGCGCGCCAGCACGCGCGCGGCCAGCGCCCGCACGGCGCGCGCGCCTCCGGCGGCGTCGCGCGCGCTCGCGGCCGCGTGACGGGCCAGCGTGGCGCGGGTGGCGGCGATCGCGCCGGCGGGAGAGACCGCCCGCGCCAGCGCCGGAACCACGGCATGCCGGATGCGGTTGCGCAGGTGATCGTCGGAGGCGTTGCTGGCGTCCTCGCGCCAGGAAAGCCCGGCGCGCGCGAGGTCCCGCTCGATGTCGGCGCGCGTCGCTCCCAGCAGCGGCTTGATCCACACGCCGTGGCGCGCGCGCATGCCGCCCAGCCCGGTGAGCCCCGTGCCGCGCGCGAGCCGCATGAGCAGGGTCTCGAGCTGGTCGTCCGCCGTGTGCGCGGTGGCGATGAACGCGCAGTTCGCGCGCTGCGCGGCCGCCAGCAGGAAGCGCCGGCGCAGCGAGCGGAGCCCGGCCTCGCCGCTCAGCCCCTCGTGCCGCAGGCGCGCGCGGCCGTCCATGCGCAATGCGGTCAGCGGCACGCCCAGCCGGAGGCAGGACTCGCGCACGTGGGCCAGGTCGGCGTCGGCGTCGGCGCCGCGCAGCCCGTGGTGCAGGTGGGCGGCGTGGAGCGACAGGCCCAGCTCGCCCGCGAGCGAGCACAGGGCGGCCAGCAGCGCGGTGGAATCCGCGCCTCCGCTCGTGGCGACGAGAATCCGCTCGCCGCGCGCGAGCGCACAGGGACCACGGAAGGCCAGTCGCAAGACCGGCTCGAGCCGACGAAGGCGCATGGGCCCTGGGAAAGATGGTGGCGGCGGAGGGATTCGAACCCCCGACACAGGGATTATGATTCCCCTGCTCTACCGACTGAGCTACACCGCCAGTTCGAAACGGCCCCCGCAAGGGGGCAATGGGGCGCGGAAATTACGGGCGAAACGCGCAGCCGTCAAGCGGGCGGGGCCGCCGCCGCCGAAGCGGGCCCGGCGGGCGCGTTCTCGCGCAGCCAGCGCCACACCGCGCGCATCGCCCACAGGTCGTCCTCGTTGTACTCCACGAGCGCGGCCAGCAACCGTTCGCGTTCGGCCGGGTCCTCGGTGAGCCGGGCGCGGTGGAACTGCGCCACCGACCATTCGGAGCCCGATTCGGGATTGCGCCACTCGAACCCCATCCACGGGGCGACGTGCTTGATCGAATACGAGCGCAGCGGCAGCCGCACGCAGCGGTCGAGCACGCGCTTCAGGTCGAAGCAGGCCGCCTGCACGCGCTTCACGAACCCCTCGGGCGCGCCGAGCGTCTCGGCGTAGCGCTGCACCCACAGCGGCTCGTAGCCGTCCCAGTGCACCCAGCGCGCGCCGGGGTGCTCGTCCAGGATGGCGCCGGCGCGCGCGACGAAGCGCTCCCACGCCGCCCGGTCTCCCTCGGGACCCAGCTCCGCGATGATGGCCTCGGCCACGGCGTCGCCACCCCCGTGCTCGAGAGCGATGCCCCACAGGTAGATGGGGTTCTCCGCCTTCTCGCCCTGCGAGTCTCCCTCGAGGTCGAACCACACCAGCGGCCCCTCCGGCAGGCGCGGCGGCTGCAGCCACGCGGCGCGCTTATCCACCCACGCGCCGGCGACCACGATCGCCTTCTTGGCCGCGCCGCGCATCGCGCCGGCGGGCAGCCGTTCCGGGTCGAGCTGCACGAGCTGCTCCAGCGTGTGCACGCCGATCGCGTGGTACTCGGGCACGTGTGCGGCCTGCACCTCGGGCAGCAGCTCGATGCGGCCGTCGCGTTCCGCCATGTCCCAGCAGTGCTCGTAGTACGGGCACCGCTTGCAGCTCGAGTGCCCCTTGAGTTCGGTGGGCTCGCTCGTCTCGGCCAGCGTGGACTCCACGGCGTGCACGACCGATTCCCAGCGCGCCGCGCTCGCCGGTTCGATCGAAGTCGTCTCGCCGTTGCCGTTGACGATCTCGAAGCGCGACGGCGTCAGGCCCGCCACCTCTTCGAGCAGCGCTCGCGTGTGCGCGAGCTGGAGCGCGAAGTCGGCGCGCGCTTCGGGGCGCAGCGCCAGGCGCGCCTCGGTCACCGTGATCGAATCGCCGTCCCAGGCCAGGAAGCCGGGCAGCGCCGAGCGCCTGCCGTCCGCCGAGAGCAGCGCGCCGCGCAGGATGGGGGTGCGCGTCTCGCGCAGCAGGCGCAGCGTTTCGGCGGCGGCGTCGGCGAGCGAGCCCTCGTGACGCCACACGGGCCCCACGATGCCGGGAAAGCGCGCGGCGACTTCGCGCTCGTGCTCGCGCGCGCGTTCGCGCAGCACCAGCACGTGGTCGGGCAGCGGCGCCATCTGCGGGCGGGTGTGGTGGCCGAGCCACAGCCGGCGGCGGCAGTCGGCGACCTGGGTCAGCGCCTGCGCGGTGATGCGAACGCTGCGGCGTTCGGGCCCCGGGGGAGTGGCCGGCGGGTTCAAGGATGTCGCTCCGTCAGCCCGCGGCCTTTTCGGCGCCGGTGCCCATGGGAGGATCGTTCGCGGGCGGCGGCGTGGGTGCGGCCTGCTGCTCGTCCTGCGGGCGGATGCGGAAGATGCGCGACAGCTCGGAGCGCAGCTGGCCTTCGTCGAGCCGCTGGTAGAGCACGCCGCGGTACGCCACGGAGATGCCGCCGGTCTGTTCGCTCACCACGATGATGGCGGCGTCGGTCTCCTCGGACAGCCCGACCGCCGCGCGATGGCGCGTGCCGAGCGAGACGGCGGTGAGCGGGTTGGAGGACAGCGGCAGGATGCACGAGGCCGCGATGATCGTGTCCTCGCGGATGATCACGGCGCCGTCGTGCAGCGGCGAGCCCGGGCTGAACAGGGTCACCAGCAGCTCGGCGCTCACCTTGGCGTCGATGCGAGTGCCCGTCTCCACGAAGTTGCGCAGGCCCACGTTGCGCTCCATCACCACGAGCGCGCCGTGCCGGCGCTGCGCGAGGCTCTCGAGCGCGCGCACCACTTCGCCGAGCACGCCGTAGTTCTCGCCGCGCAGGAAAGAACGGAAGTAGCGCGTGCGTCCCCACTGCGCCAGCGCGTGCCGCAGCTCGGGCTGGAACAGGATGACGAACACGATCAGCCACACGGTCCGCAGGCTGTCCATGATCCAGCGCACCGCGAGCAGGTCGAAATAGCGCGCGAGCAGGCCCACGGCGATGATCACGAGCAGTCCGACGAACATCTGCGCCGAGCGCGTGCCCTTGACCAGCGTGAGCAGCCGGTAGAAGAGCGCCGCGACGAGCAGGATGTCGATCGCGTCGAGGAGCCAGAGCTGGTGGACGGGAGTCATCTCGCGCGCACGTTAGCAGACGGGCGCGGGCGCTCCTAAGACCGATGCGCCGCCGCGCGCGCCGAGCGCGCGGCCTCCGCCACTCTCGCCACGCGCACGGTGGCGGCCACGTCGTGAACGCGCAGCACGTGCGCCCCCTCGAACACGGCAACGGCGGCGGCGGCGAGGCTCGCCTCGAGCCGCGAGGCCGGAGGGGGAAGCTCGGCGCCCGGCGCGCCCGCCAGGGCGGCCAGGAAGCTCTTGCGCGAGGCGCCCACCAGCAGCGGAGCGCCGAGCGCCACGAGTTCGGACGTGCGCGCGAGCAGTTCCAGGCTCTGCCCGGCCGACTTGGCGAACCCGATGCCGGGATCGAGCGCGATGGCGTCGGGCGCGACACCCGCGGCGACCGCCGACCGCATGCGTTCGCGCAGGTGCTCCGCCACCTCGGCGAGCACGTCCGCGTAGTCGAGCTGGCGCTGCATGGTCTCGGGCGTGCCGCGCATGTGCATGATCACCACGCCGGCGCCCGCGGCCGCCACCGTGGCCGCCATGGCGGGGTCCTGCAGCCCGCTCACGTCGTTGATCACGTGCGCGCCCAGTTCCAGCGCGCGCGCGGCCACCGCCGCGCTGCGCGTGTCCACCGACACCACCGCGGCGCCCGCGGGCTCCGCGGCGAGCGCGCGCAGCACGGGCTCCAGCCGCCGGCACTGCTCCTCGTCGTCCACCGCCACGGCGCCGGGCCGGGTGCTCTCGGCGCCCAGGTCGAGCAGGTCGGCGCCCTCGGCCGCGAGCGCGCGGCAGCGGGCGATGGCGTCCTCGGGCCGCAGCCAGCGCCCGCCGTCCGAGAACGAATCGGGCGTCACGTTGACGATGCCCATGACCGCGGTTCGCGCGCCCACGTCCAGCGTGCGGTCGCGGCAGCGCCAGAGCAGCCCGGTTCCGGAGCGCGCGCTCACGCGCCCAGGGCCGCGCGCAGCCGGCGGATCTGCTCGGCGTGCCCGTGCGCATGGGCGGCGTAGATCTCGAGCCAGCGTTCGGCGTGGTAGGCGCCGGCGTCGGAGTGCCAGCCCAGGTGCCGCCACTCGTCCTCGGTCATCCGGCCGAGCAGTTGCGCGGTGCTCTCGCGAGCGGCGCGAAACAGCGCCAGGGAGGGCTCGATCGGACGCTCGTTGTAGCCCAGCGTCTCCGCCCAGCGGTCCTGGTCGTAGCCCTGGATGACCGGGTGCTCCTCGGCCAGCAGCTTGCGCAGGCGGGTCGCGCTCTGGCACTCGCTGTCCGCCAGATGGTGGACGATCTCGGCGGCCGTCCACTTGCCCGGAATCGCGCGTGTGGTCAGGTGCCCGGCCGGGAAACCTTCCAGGGCGGCGGCGACTTCGGCGTAACCCGCCTCGTACTGGGCGATCAGGGCCTGGCGCTGGACCGGCGTCATGGAGCCTCCGAATGGGCCGGTGCGGCGGGCCTCGGTCGGGCCCTCGTCCGTTGACCGGCGCGGGGCCGAATGCTACCACTAACCGTCCTTTCCGCATGTCCGAGGCCGCCGGGAAGCTCCTGCCGGGCCGTTCGCCCGCTCCTCCCGCCTCCTCCTTTCATGATGGCACCGTACCGGGTTCAGGAGGTTTCGTTCGCATGTCCTGGTGGAAGCGTATCCTGCTGCCTGCCGCGCTCGTGGCGTCGTTCGTCGCGCCCGCGCACGCCCAGCTGAACGGGCACCCCGTCGAAGCGTCGGTCGGCGCCGGCATCCAGAGCTTCGACGCGCGCGATTTCATCCAGGACTCCCCGTCCTTCACGGGCTCGCTGGGCTATCGCTGGTCCGAGGTGTTCACCTGGGAGGCCTCGTTCACCGGCTCCAAGGCCAAGCTCGACCGCCCCTCCGAGGACGACCACGAGTGGTCGTACAGCGCCCTCGACCTGCGCTGGAACATCCGCGACGCCGGTGAGCGCGCGACGCCCTTCTTCCTGGTCGGCATGGGCTACGGCCGTGCGCTGAACCCGTACACCGGGCACAACGGCCGCGGCGCGCCCAGCCTGGGCGTGGGCTTCCTGTACAACCTGCTCGGCCACCCGCGCACCTACCTGCGCTTCCAGGTCCGCGACATCATGTTCCGCGAGAGCGGCGTGCCGGAATTCAGCCACCACATTTCCGCCACCGCCGGGCTGCAGTACGCCTTCCGTGGCCGTGCCAAGGACAAGGATCTCGACGGCGTCCGCAACTGGATCGACCTCGAACCCGCGACGCCCATCGGCGCCAAGGTGGACGCGAGCGGCGTGCATCTCGACACCGACAAGGACGGCGTGTACGACGGCCTCGACAAGTGCGAAGGCACCCTGGCCGGCTGCAAGGTGGACGCCAAGG
>JADLGX010000150.1 GCA_020849095.1 Candidatus Eiseniibacteriota bacterium | reverse complement strand
TCGCGGGTCTCGACCACAGCGTGGGCGTGGTCGGCGTGTTCGCCCCGTCGCTCGGGGACTCGCTGCACCCGTCGTTCTTCCTGTCCATGATGAGCTGCGGGCCGTGGTTCACGAACAAGCTGGGCCGGCCCGCCGAGCCGCTCACGTCGCGGTTCCAGTACTCGCTGTTCGATGAGCCCGACATGATTCGCTTCTACCCGCCCGCGCGCCCCACCGAGACGGCGCCCGCCGAGTTGACGCGCCAGTTCAACGGCCTGCTGGACCAGTTCGCCGAGACCACGCTGGACCGGGACTCGCGTGAGGCCATCCGGCGCAGCGTCGGCTGGCTGATCGGCGCACCGCTGCCGCCCAGCGCCAAGGAGCAGATCCGCAAGCAGCCCGGCTCGCTCGGCACGCTGGCCACGAGCATGGCTTCGCGGGCGCTGTGGCGCGGCGACGAGTTCTGGGCGGGGTACCTGGAGCGGTTCGAGGCCACGCACCGGGGGCACAACACGTTCACGGGATGGATGTCCGATCCCGCGCATCAGGCAACGCTGCTGTTCACGCCGAAGCCCTAGTGCTGCGCGGCGGCGGCCAGGACCGCGCCGCGCGTTGACCGCATACGGGTCGCACGCTAGGGTGCGGCTCGCATGGCGCGACGCATTCTGATCGGCATCGCCGGCGGTTCCGGATCCGGCAAGACTCTGGTGGCGCGTACGATCGTGCGTGAACTGGGGTCTGAAAAAGTCGTCATCGTCGATCAGGACTCCTACTACCGGAACCTCGAGGAGATCCCGTTCCGGGACCGCGAGGCGCGCAACTTCGATCACCCCGACGCCTTCGACAACGAGCTGCTCGCCGCGCACCTTCGCGAGCTTCTCGAGGGCAACGCGATCGACCAGCCGGTGTACGACTACACGCACCATTGCCGGCTGCCCGAGACGCGGCGCATCAGCGATCACCTGATCGTGGTGCTCGAGGGCATCCTGATCTTTCACGACCCCGAACTGCGCGCTCTCATGGACATCAAGCTGTTCGTGGACGCCGACCCGGACGTGAGGCTGATCCGCCGGCTCAAGCGCGACCTGATCGAGCGCGGCCGCGCGGTGGATTCGATCCTGCGCCAGTACGAAGAGAGCGTGCGCCCCATGCACCTGCAGTTCGTGGAGCCCACCAAGCGCTTCGCCGACGTGATCATTCCCGGCGGCGGCCACAACAAGGTGGCGATCGACCTGGTGAAGACCAAGATCCGCGAGCTGCTGCGCGAACGCGGCGTGTCGGTGGATTCGGCGGTCATCGCGTAGCTGGCGGGCCATCCATGCTCAAGCGGGCCGCTCTGATCGAGCGGCCCGCTTGGTCATTTCGTGGGCTGGGTACTTAGCTCGCTCTACTCCAGCACGAGCATCCGCCGCGTTCCCACGAACCCCGGCGCGCTCATGCGCACGAAGAACATTCCCGAGCGCAGGCGCGACACGTTCATGCCCGCGACTCCGGTGCCGAACGGAAGCGAATAGCGGCCCGGCTCCATTTCGCCGTCGGCCAGCGTGGCCACACGGTGGCCCTGCACGTCGAACACCTCCAGCCGCACGTGCGCGCGGGCGGGGACGTCGAACCGCACCTGGGTGCGGCCCGATGCGACGAACGGGTTGGGCGCGTTGGCCTGCAGCGCGAACGCGGCCGGACGGCCGCCCTCCACCGCCAAGAACGCGCCGGCGTTGCCGCGAACGCGCAGCGTGTGCGGCGAGCCCAGGTCGTTGCTCGTGAGGGTCAGCAGCGCGCTGTCCGGGCCGGACGAGCTCGGACGGAACCACACGCCGAGCGTGTCGCTCTGCCCCGCCAGCACCGAGAACGACGTGCGCACGGGCGTGAACAGCGGGTTGTCGCTGGTCACGTTGCTCACCACCAGCGTCGCGGTGCCGGGATCGCTCACCGTGATGGTGCCGAACTCGCCGATCGACACGTCCACATTGCCCATGTCGAGCGTGCCCGGGTCCACCGCGTACTGCGGGAACGCGGTCTGCACGATCGTGAACGTGGCGTTGCTCACGTCGCTGGGATTGCTGTCCAGCGCGTCGCGCACGCGCACTTCGGCGGTCGTGGTGGGATCGTTCGGAATGGTCCACGCGTACGTGCCCAGGTAGCCCTCGACGTCGGCCACCAGCTGCCACGGGTCACCGGGACTGCGGCGGTACTCGATGCGCGCCAGCGCCACGTTGCCCGCGGTCCAGGTCACGTCGTGCACGCTGCCCACGTCCCACGACTCGCCGCCGTTGGGCGCCGAAACGGCCACGGTCTGCGTTCCGGCGCTGGGCGTGTAGGTGTACGTGAAGCGCATCTTGTAGACACCGCCGCTCTGCTGCGCCAGCAGCGTGCCGCGGTCGCGCGCGAGGAAGCTGTAGTTGGAGCCGCCCAGCGCGGAGCTGGCGAACGTCGTGCCGCCGTCCCACGACAGGTAGCCGTTGCCGCCCGAGTACACGCCGACGAGCACCACGTTGGGGTCGTCGCCCGCGACGTCGGTTCCCCACGACGAGGACACCGTCTGCCCGGGCCGGCTCAGGTCGGCGACGATCGGCCACGCCTTGCCGAAGTCCGACGAGGCGCGCACGCCGGCGCTCGACCACGTGGTGCCGTACGCGACGTTGTTGCGCAGCCGTCCGCAGCTCATGCCGGGAATCTCGGAGCCGGCGACCGCCTGGCGCATGGTGTAGGTGACGCCGCCGTCGCCGGACTGGAACAGCTCTCCGATGCCGCTGCCGGTGATGCCGTCGCCCACGAGCACGTACTGGTCGGCGTCGGGCACGATGATGATGTCGCACGGGCTGCGGAACCACTGGTGCCCCCACGGCGCCCACGTGAGGCCGCCGTTCACCGAGCGCTGCAGCGAATCGGAGTCGCCACCGAAGTACAGCGTGTCGGGCTTGTCGGGATGACGCTCGAGCGGAATGCCGTACTCGCCGAACGCGTGCGTCAGCGTGGGTGCCCAGGTGGCGCCGGCATCGGTGGAGCGCCACACCTGGCGCGAGCCGCCCGACGTGACCAGGGCCAGCACCCACTGGTTGGTGTCCTTGGCCGAGATCGTGAACGCGTTGGCGTGCCCGCCGTTGTTCACGCGGCGCACCGGCCGCCACGTTTCGCCACCGTCGGGCGAGCGGTACAGGCTGTCGCCGTTGAGAACGAAGATCACGTCGCGCGCCCACGGGTTGACGGCGATGGTCTTGCCGCGGATGGCGTTGACGCCCGAGTTGTTCAGCGTGCGCGACCACGCGCGCGCGATGGTGGCGCCCGAGGGCAGCGCCATGGTCGTGCCGCCGGTCCAGCGGGTGACGATGCGCGACGAGCGCGCCACGGCGAAGCACTTGCCGCCGCCGAACGACAGCGCCGAAACGGGTCCGTACAGTTCGTGCGCGGGGAACGTCCACGTGGTGCCGCCGTCCACGCTGCGCCGCACGAAACCACCGCCACCGCCGAGCCAGACTTCGTTGGCCGCGCCGAGCGCGATACCGCGCACGTCGGGCTGGTGGTCGGCCCGCAGCGCCACGTGCGCGAACGTCGAGCCGCTGTTGACGCTCTTGAGCAGCGCCGAACCGGCGCCGCCGAGCCACACCGTGGCGCCCTGCTGCGCGACGGCATAGAGGTCGTTGGTGGTGGGAATGCTGACCGGCGTCCACGTTCCGCCACCGTCGCTGGTCACGAGCAGCGTGCCGCCCGCGCCCGCGGCGAAGCCGTTGTCCGCGTCGCTGAACGCGAGCGCGTTCAGCGCCAGCGCCGTGCCGCTCGTCTGCGGCGCCCACGTGGCGCCGCCGTCGTCGCTGCGCAGCAGCGTGCCGGCATCGCCGGCCGCGAAGGCGCGCGTGGCCGAGGCCAGCGTCACCGCGCGAATCGCGGGCGCGCCGGGAATCACCTGGGTGGCAAACGTGCCGCCGTTGTCCGCGCTGCGAAACACGTAGCCCGAGTCGCCCGCGACGAGCACGGTCAGCCCGCGGTGCGCGATCGCGCGCAGCGGGCGCAGGCCCAGCTGCTGGCTGGCAAACGTGACGCCGCCGCCGAGCGAGCGGTACACGACGCCGCCGTCGCCAGCAGCCCACACGTCGGTGCCGTCCTTGGAGACCACGGCGTGAAACCCCTGCGCCGCGCCCAGAGAGGGCAGGCCCATCAGAGTTCCGAGAAGAAGTGCGGCAAAGAGCGAGGGGTGAAGACGGCGCATGCGGTTACTCCCAGGCGAGACGGGACAGGGTCGAGATCTCGGCGAGACCTGTGATGGGGCGGCCGCGGTACTTTCCGTCCACCTGGGTGGGCCGGAACTCCAGCGCGTCCATGCGAAGGGGCGGAAAATCGAAACGGGTTCCCTCCGCGGACAGCTCGCGCGCGACGGGGACCCGCCCCACCTCCCGACCCTTCAAGAAGAGGAGGATCTCGCCGCGCCGCACGCGGTAGGGCCCCCCTTCTTTGTTACGTCCGCGCAAAGCGTATAGGACGACCGCCTTGGTTTCCACGACTGTTTGCCAATCCAGTCTCACCCACTGGGCGGAGCTGGTGTCCGCCATCCAGGCGACTTCCGGCAACTCACCGACCGTCTTCCGGTCCACCACCGCCTGCGGGCCCACCCCCTCACGCTGGCTGCTCGAGGCGGTGGCGTGGGCCGAAGGCGCGCAATTGAACCACTCGGCGTCCCCGGCGCTGACCGCCACGGTGATGGCCGAGTGCCCGGCGTGGCAGCCGACGCACTTGGTGCCGGTGCCCGGGCGCGTGTAGTTGAACCCCGCCACGTGCGCCGGCCCGGCGGCCGAGCGCATCACGCGCCCCTGCTCGTCCACGATCTGCTCGAACATGGGCAGGTCGCTGGGCGCGGTGTCCACGTGCACGCCGCCCTGCGGCGAGACCGCGGCCTCCCGCAGCATCGCCAGGCTGTCACCGCCCGGCACGCCGGGCCGGGGCAGCGCGGTGAAGAAGCGAATCTTGAGCCCGCGCTGGATGGGCAGGCCGTCGGGGAACGGCGCGTCCACCGGAGCGTTCGCGAAAATATTGAAGCAGTCGAAGCGCGACGTGCGCTCGTCCGCGGTGATCGCGTCCACCGTCGTGCGCGGCAGCGCGTCGGGCGGGTCGGGCCAGCCGCGCCCGTACAGCGGCGGCGGCGGCAGCGGGCGCGGCGCGAGCACGACCGCGTCCAGTTCGAGCGTGCCGGGCTCCTGCGTGAGCGGCATGAGCTTGCGTCCATCGGCCTCGCACACGAACAGGTCGAAGTTGCCCGTGCCGTGCTCGTCCATGGAAAAGAGCAGCTTGCCGTCCGGCAGGGCCACGGGCGAGCAGGCCGAGTA
>JADLGX010000149.1 GCA_020849095.1 Candidatus Eiseniibacteriota bacterium | reverse complement strand
TCTCGCCCGTGGTGGTGAAGGTGGTGGCCTCGTTGGCGCCCGCGCGCCACGGCTTGTCGTAGGCCTCGAGACCGCCCCAGATGGTGCGGCCCTTCACGCCGGGACGGCTGTACGTGACCGTGAGGTCCGTGACGCCGAGCTGCTGGATGACGGTGGCGTTGGGGCTGATGCGCGGCAGCTTGAGCTGCGCGGCCACCGGGGACGCCGAGGCGAGCGTGAGCGCGGCGAGGCCGAGCGTGAGGACTGCGGAGTGGATTCGCATGAGTGGGGCTCTCCATGGGATGGACATTGCGATCGATTGGCGCGGCGGGCGGCAGCCTACTCGCGGTGACACCCTGTGTTCAACGCCGAGCCGTCCTCCTGACGAACACTTGTCGCCGCGGCCCCTTCCGGCCGGGCGGGTGGTCAATCCGGTCTGCCGGTCTCCACGAAGCGCCTGGCGCGCGCGAACTGGATGCCGATCACGCCGTCCACGGGCCGCGCGAGCGCGCCGATTCCACCGGGCATGTAACCGCCGACCATGTAGTCGAGCGTGACGCGCGTGCCGTCGTCGCCGCCCTTGAGCGTGAACGTCATCGCGCCGCTGGCCGCGAGCCCCTGCAACGGCCCGAGTCCGCCGGACAGGCGCAGTTGCTTGCCCGGGTCGGCGTACACGACGGTCATGTGCTGGACGGAGCCGTTCGGGAGCTTCTCGCAGAAGCAGCCGCCCGCGCGCGCATCGAGGCTCAGGTTCTGCGCCTGGCCCGACCACGTGTGGTTGCCGTCCCACCACGACCCGATCTTCACGAGCGCGGCGTACACATCGGCCGCTGGGGCGTGGAAGACGGCCTCATGGTGGACGAGGAATCCGCCGGCCGTGCTGTCCGCGACCGCGGCGGACGCGGCGTCCGGCGCGGCGCACAGGCATGCCGCGAGAAAGGCGGCGGTCGAGAGGAGAGTGCCAAGTCGCATCGGGGGGCACCTTTCGCGGGGAGCAGGAAGGAACCAGCGTGCGCGGCATGATGTGGGCGCAAGGAGCGAGGGGAAAGCGGAAAGTTTCCGGGCCGAGGCGCCACGGTGGCATGATGCCCGCCGACCGGCCGCCTCGCGCGCGGGAGCGAGCGGCCCAGATGGCCGAGACCCGCGAGTGGAGATGCCCGTGCGCCGCCGCTCACCGTGCCGCCCCGTATTCCTGCTGATCGCATACGCCGCCGCCCTGCTGGCCCCGTCGCTCGCGATCGCCCGCGCCGACCGGACACCCGACCCGCTTCTGCCGCTGGCCAAGCTGCTCGCGCCTCCCACGAACCAGGCGCCGCAGGTGAGCCCCGACGGCCGCTGGGTGAGCTTCATGCGCCCGGTGAACGGCGCGGTCAACCTGTTCGTCGCCCCGGCCGAGTCGCTGTCCGCCGCGCGCGCGTTGACCCGCCGCACCGGGCGCGGGCTGCAGGTGTTCGACGTGAGCGGCAACGTGTTCTACCGCTGGACGCCGGACAGCCGCCGCATCCTGTTTCCGGTGGATCACGACGGCGACGAGAAGTGGAGCCTCCACTCGGTTGACGTGGCGAGCGGCGAAGAGAAGACCCTCACCGACCTGCCCGGCGTGACGGTGGACCTGCAGCGGTTCGACGAGAGCGATCCCGGTTTTGCCGCCATCGCGGTGCGCGAGCGCCCGAACGCTCCAGACCTGTACCGGCTCGACCTGGCCACGGGCGAGCGCACGCTGATCCTGCGCAATCCGGGGCTTGTGGCGCTGATTGCCGACGGGCGCATGAAGCCGCGCCTGGGCATCTCGTACGAACGCGACGGCTCGCTCGACCTGCATCGCCCCACCGCGGAAGGCGGCTGGGAGAAGTGCTGGGACCTGTCGCCCGACGACACGCCGGCATTGCTCACGACCAGCTACCAGAAGGCGTTCTCGTTCGGGCGCGGCGGCGAGTCGTTCTACCTCTATTCGACCGAGGGGCGGGACAACACCGCGCTGGTGGCGCTCGACGTATCGAGCGGCGCGCGGGCGGCGATCGCGCAGGCCGAGCGCGGGGACATCGGCGGCGTGCTGTACCACCCCGTGAGCGGCGAGCCGCTGGCGTATGCCACCACGTGGGCGCGCACGACATGGACGGCGCTCGATCCGTCGGTGCGTGCCGACTTCGAGAAGCTCGCGCGCGTCGCCGACGGCGACCTGAAGGTGCTGAGCCTGTCGCGCGACCTGGGGCGCTGGATCGTCGAGTACACGCTGTCGGACGCGCCCACCGCCTACTACCTGTACGACCGCGCCTCGGCGCGCGCGCACCGGCTGTTCAGCGGCACGCCCGAGCTGGAAGGGTTGAAGCTGTCGCGGCTGCACCCGTTCGAGATGAAGTCGAGCGACGGGCTGCCGCTGGTCTCCTACTACCTGCTGCCGCCGTGGAGTGATCCCGATGGCGACGGCAAACCCAACCAGCCCCAGCCCGCGGTGGTGATCGTGCACGGCGGCCCTTCGGACGAGCGCGCCTCGTGGGCGTTCGCCCCGTTCGTGCACTGGCTCGCCAATCGCGGGTACGCCGTGCTGTACCTGAACTATCGCGGCTCGCCGGGGTTCGGCAAGGCGTTCATGAACGCGCAGAACCTGGAGTGGGGTGGACGCATGAGCCGCGACCTGCTCGAGCAGGTCGAGTGGACGGCGGCGCGCGGCATCGTGGCGCGCGATCGGGTGGCGATCATGGGCGGCAGCTATGGCGGATACGCGACGCTCGCCGGCATGACGCTGACGCCGGGCCAGTACGCGTGCGGCATTTCGCTGGTGGGGCCGTCGAACATCGAGACGTTCATGCCGCACTGGAACGTGGACCGCATGTCGAAGATCGTCGGCGACCCGCGCACCGAGGAGGGGCGGGCGCACCTGCGTTCGCGTTCGCCGGTGAACTTCGCCGCGCAGGCGCGAGGGCCGCTGCTCATCGGGCAAGGCGCGAACGACTCGCGCGTGCCGCAGGCGCAGTCGGACACGATCGTCACGGTGATGCGCGCCGCGGGCGCGCCGGTGGTGTACGCCGTGTACCCGGACGAAGGGCACGGCCTGCTGCGCGCGCCCAACAGCCGCTCGTTCTGGGCCATTGCGGAGCAGTTCCTGGCGCGCGCGATCGGCGGGCGGGCCGAGCCGTTCGGCGATGCGCTCGAAGGCTCGAGCGTTTCCATCCGGGCCGGCGCGGACTGGGTGCCGGGGCTCGCGGAGGCGCTGGCGAAGCGCGGAGCGAACAAGCCGTAGCGGGCGGCCTACCCGGCTGGCCTGCGGTACCTACCGAGGGAGATCGCGCCGTCCCTCGTAAGTCCGGTACTGCAGCGCCTCCGCAATCCTCATCACGCCGACGCCGTCCTCGCCCGCCAGGTCCGCGATCGTGCGCGCCACTCGCAGCGCGCGATGCACGGCGCGCGCGCTCATGCCGCCGCGATCGACCGCGTCGGCGACCAGCTGCTGTGCGGACGCGTCGAGCGCGCAGAACATGCGCAGCGCCGCGTTGGGCAGCAGTGCGTTCAGCCAGCCACGATGCGACTGCCGCCCGCGTGCCTTCAGCACACGACTGCGAACGTCGTCCGACGATTCGCCGTTGGTCGCGGCGAGCAGTTCCTCGGACGTGAGCGCGGGCACCTCGACCTGCAGGTCGAGCCGGTCGAGCACCGGCCC
>JADLGX010000148.1 GCA_020849095.1 Candidatus Eiseniibacteriota bacterium | reverse complement strand
AGGTTCGCGGTGGCCCAGTGCTTGGACCACTGATCCAGCGCGACGAGAGCGGCGGCGATGCCGAGCAGGAGCGGGTAGGAACGCTTCACTCGTCCTTCGCCGTCAGCCGGCCCATGCGCAGGTCACGTTCGTACTTTTCCTGCTCCTCGATGCACAGCCGCGCCCACGGCAGCGCCTCGAGGCGCGTGCGCGAGATGGGCTTGTTGCTCACCTCGCAGATGCCGTACGTGCCGTTGTACATGCGCACGAGCGCGTCCTTGATCTCGCGGAGCAGCTTGCCTTCCTTGGACGCCAGGTCGAACGCCTTTTCGCGCTCCATGGAGTCCGTGCCCGCGTCGGCCATGTGGAACGAGTAGGCGCCGGTCTCGCCGCCCGCGTCGCTCGGGTTGACCTTGAGCAGCGTGTCCTCGATGTGCCCCATCTCGCGCATGATGCGCGCGTACTCCTGGCGCAGGCGCTCCTCGAAGTGCTTGAGGTCGGCCTTGGACAGGCGGTCGTCGCCCGCCTTGGGCGCGGGGCGCGAGGCCACGATGGGACGCGCGACCGTGACGACGCGCGCGGGCACCGGCTTGGGCGGAGTGCTGAAGCGCGGCTTGGCCTGCGACTCGACCGGCAGCACGCCGAGCGGGCGCACTTCGGGCGCCGGGCGCAGCGCGGTCTTGGAACCCTTGCCCGTGGTGGGCTTGGCGGCGCGCAGCGCGGCGGCCTTGGCCTCGGCCGTGGCCGGGACCAGCTTGCGCGGACCGGCGGCGGCGGCAGCCTTGGCGGCCGCCTCGGCGGCGGCCTTCGCGCGCGCCTCGGCCAGCGCCTTGGCGGCGGCGGCGCCCTTGTTGAGCGTCTTGGCTCCCGCCACCTTGGGCGCGGGCTTGGCGGCGCCCTTCACCGGCTTGGCGGCAGGCTTGGCGGCCGGCTTCGCCGCCGGCTTGGTGACCTTGGATGCGCTCTTCTTGATCGGGACCGCCTTGCCGGGCTTGGGCGCGGGCCTCGCGGCCTTGGGAGTGCTCTTTGCGGTGCTCTTGGAGCTGATCTTGGAGGGCTTGGACGGCCGGGCGCTCTTCACGGGCTTGGGAGCGGGCTTCCTGGCCGCGGGCTTCGGGCTGGCCTTGGCCTTCGCGGCCTTGGCCTTGGGCGCAGCCTTCCCCTTGCTGGGCGCCTTGCCTGCGGCGCTCTTCTTCCGAGTGGTCGCCATCGTCCTCTCCTCCGTGTCCGTCACAGCGGCGCGTGCGCCGTCCTGACCTGTCAGTCCTGCGGCTTCGCCTCGTCCAGCCTCGCCAGCACGCCGGCCAGCAGGCGCTGCAGGCTCGGGGCGGTGCGCGCCGCCACCGCGAGCACGGCTGCGATGTCCACCGGATGCAGCGCATCCGGAAGGCAGGCGTCCGTCACCACGTTGAACGCCAGCACGCGCATACCGCCGTGCACGGCGACCAGATTCTCGGGCACCAGCGACATGCCCACGACGTCGGCGCCGATCCCGCGCAGGAATCGGTACTCCGCCGGTGTTTCCAGGTTGGGCCCCGCCACCGCGACGAACACGCCGCGCTGCAACGGGATCTTCTCGTCGCGAGCCACCTGCTCGGCGAGCGCGATGAGCGCGCGCGAGTACGGCTCGCTCATGTCCGGAAAGCGCACGCCGAGTTCTTCGTCGTTGTCGCCCCGGAGCGGGTTGTCACCCATCAGGTTGATGTGGTCCTGGGTGACCACGATGGTGCCGGCCGGCATGTTGGGGTTCATGCCGCCGCAGGCATTGGTCACGATCAGCGTGCCGCAGCCGAGCGCCTTGAGCACGCGCACCGGGAACGACACCTGGCGCATGCTGTAGCCCTCGTAGTAGTGCACGCGGCCCTTCATGACCGCGACGCGGCGGCCCGCGAGCATGCCCACGTGCAGCTCGCCCGCGTGGCTCTCGACCGTGGACGAGGGCCAGTGCGGGATGTCGGCGTAGGGAATGACCGTGTCCACCTGCAGCGCGTTCGCGAAGTCGCCCAGCCCGGTGCCGAGGATGACTCCCACCTCGGGCACGAGCTTCGTGCGCGACTTCACGTACACCGCGGCTTCGCGGATCAGTTCGAGCTGCTCACTCGCCATGCTTGTCCTTGGAGGATTCGAGCGCCGCGGCGAGCCGTTGCTCCGCCACGTCCGCTTCGAGGTCCGCGACTTCGATCGTCTTGCTCCGCGAGGAGTGTCCCCGCGTCACCGTGACCTGCCGGCGCCTGACGCCGAGCAGCGTTGCCACCAGCTCCATCACCGCTTCGTTCGCGCGCCCATCCTCGGGCGGCGCCGTCACGGCCAGCTTCCACTCTCCGCTGTCGAGGCGCGCGGTGAGCGCGTTGCGCCGCGCGCCCGGCTGCACCTTGACGGCGAACCGCGCGCTCATCGCATCGTGCGCGCGAGGTCGTGCAGGGTGGGCACCAGGAATCCCATGCCCACGAACTGGATGATCAGCAGCACGATGAGCGGGGCAAAGTCGATCCCGCCCATCGCCGTGGGAAACATGCGCCGCACCGGACGACACACGAAATCCGAAATGTTCTCGAGCACGTCGAGGATGGGATGGCTCGGGCGCGGCTGGAACCACGAGAGCAGCGCATTCACGAGCAGCACCAGCTGGAGCGCCTGCAGCACCCAGCCCAGAAGCGCGGCCAGCATCCCGACGAAGTTCCCGAACACGAACACGACCGCCTCCTCACCCCTGCCGCGCGCCGAACAGTGCGCTGCCCACGCGCACCAGCGTCGCGCCTTCCTCGATGGCGACCTCGAAGTCGCCGCTCATGCCCATCGAAAGCTCGGGCAACGCCCGCCCGATGCGCGCGGCGCCCCGGTCCCGAAGCTCGCGCAGCATCGCGAATCCCGCGCGCGCCTCCTCGGGCCGATCCGCGACGGCCGGAACGGTCATCAACCCCCGCAACTCGAGATGCGAGATTGCGGCCATGCCTTCGAGCAGTTCGGGGAGCGCCTCCGGCGACACGCCGAACTTGCTCGCCTCCCCGCTCACGTTGACCTCGACCAGCACCGGCAGCGTGCGGCCGGCTTCGGCCGCGCGACGCGCGAGCGCCGTGGCCAGTTCGAGGTCGTCCACGCTGTGGACCACGTCGAAGAGGCCCGGCACCTTGCCGGCCTTGTTGCGCTGCAGGTGTCCGATGAAGTGCCAACGTGCCGCATCCCGCGGCACCAGCTGCTGGTGTACCTGGGCTTCCTGGACCCGGTTCTCACCGAGGTCCGCGATGCCCAGACGCACTGCTTCGGCCACGACTTCCGGGGGCAGGGTCTTGACGACGGCCACCAGCGTCACGTCCTCGGGAGCACGGCCCGAACGGACCGCCGCAGCCGAGAGGCGGGCGCGGACTTCGGCCAGTAGAACCGGCATGGAGGCCATGGCGATTTTCACGGGACGCGGGAGACTAGAGGGCAGGTCGAAGCGGGGCAAGCGCTTTGTTCGGCTTACGCCGGCCAGAGAACAAGCCCGGACGCCGGCCCGCGTCCTGAGCTCGCTCGCACCCGAGGCGAGTGGCGGAAGTTTGCCGACGCCTGACAGCGAGCGCCCGAAGAAAAGCTAGTAATCAGTTACTCACTTATCTACCGGGGGCTCCATGAAACCAGTTCGCAAGCACCGGCCCGCCACCGAACGGCGCGCCATCACCGTCGAGGCGGTGGTCGAGCTCGCTTCGCGCCAGAACCCGAGCGAGATCACAACAGCCGCGATCGCCCAGCACATGGGCCTCTCGCAGGGGGCGCTGTTCAAGCACTTCTCCACCAAGAACTCGCTCCTGCTCGCGGTCATGGAGTGGGTGGCCGAGCGGCTCCTCGAGCGAATCGACCGCTCCGCCGAGGGAGTGGAGTCTCCGCTGGCCGCCATGGAAGCCATGTTCCAGAGCCACGTCGAGTTCGTGGCCGAGCACCCCGGAGTCCCGCGCATGATGTTCGGTGAACTCCAGCGCGCGGAGCCGACGCCCGCCAAGCAGATGGTGCAGACCCTGATTCGGCGCTACGGGGAGCGTCTGGGCCGGCT
>JADLGX010000147.1 GCA_020849095.1 Candidatus Eiseniibacteriota bacterium | reverse complement strand
GTTCCCGCGCAGGATCTCGCGCGCGATCACCATGCGCTGGATCTCGCTGGTGCCCTCGCCGATCTCCATCAGCTTCACGTCGCGGTGCATGCGCTCCACGGGCAGGTCGCGGCAGTAACCCATGCCACCGTGGATCTGGATGGACTTGTCCGTCACCCAGTTGCCGATCTCGCTCGCGTACAGCTTGGCCATCGAGGCTTCCTTCACGAAGCTCACGCCCGCGTCCTTGAGCACCGCGGCGTTGTACACCAGATGGCGCGCGGCCTCGATCTTCATGGCCATGTCGGCGAGCATGAACTGGATGGCCTGGAAGCTGGCGATGGGCTGGCCGAACTGATGGCGCACCTTGGCGTACGACAGCGCGTGCTCGTAGGCGCCCTGCGCCACGCCCAGCGCCAGCGCGCCGATCGAGATGCGACCGCCCTGCAGTGTCTTCATGAACGCCTTGAAGCCGCCGGTCTGCTCGCCCAGCATCTGGTCGGCGGGAATCAGGCAGTCCTCGAACACGATCTCGACCGTGTCCGAGCCGCGCAGGCCCATCTTCTTTTCTTTCTTGCCTACGCGAAAGCCCGGCGTCGCCGTGTCCATGATGAACGCCGAGATGCCGTTGGCGCCCTTGGTGGCATCCGTCACGGCGGTGAGCGTCACGTACTTCGAGTAGCTGGCGTTCGTGATGTAGATCTTGGAGCCGTTCACGAGCCAGCCGCCGTCCACCTTCACGGCCTTGGTCTGCGTGCCGGCCGCGTCGGAGCCGGCGTTGGGTTCGGTCAGCCCGAACGCGCCCAGCACCTGGCCGCTGGCCATGGGCGTCAGGAAGCGCTGCTTCTGCTCGTGCGTGCCGGTGCCGGCGATGGGGCCGCAGCCCAGCGAAACGTGCGCGGCCAGCGTGATGGCGGTGGAGGCGCACACGCGCGCCACCTCTTCCACCGCGATCGCGTACGACAGCGTGTCCATGCCCGCGCCGCCGTACTCCTCGGGGTAGGGCAGGCCCAGCAGGCCCAGCTCGGCCATCTGCTTGACCGCTTCGTGCGGGAACGTCTCGGTCTCGTCCAGTTCGCGGGCGCGAGGCGCCACGACGTCTTCCGCGAATCGGCGCACCATGTCGCGCACCTGGAGGTGCTGTTCGCTCAGCATCTGCATGTGATCCCGCTCCCGTCGAAAATGGGGCGCTGCGCGCCCGAGGCCCGCTCAGGTGTCGGCGGGCCGGATGGATGAGTTGAGCGACGGGGAAACTACCTGAAACGCCCTGAAAATGGCGAGCAACGAACGAAGGGCGCCCGCAAGGGACGCCCTTCGGAGATTCCTGCGGGAAAACGCCAGCGGCTCAGCGCGTGCCGGCCTTGACCGCGCCCCACGTGGTGGTCTGCGTGGGAGTGGCGAGTTCGCCGAAAACGAGCACGTACCAGTTCTCCGAGTCGCCCACGAAGTAGGTGCCATCCTGGGCCTGGCACGCGACGGCCGGCCGCCAGAACGGGAAGTAGCCGGGGAAGTTGTTCACGGTCGTTCCCAGCAGCGTGCCCGTCGTGGTGAAGCGCTTCACCGAGCGCGCATAGTAGTCGTTCAGCAGAAGGTTGCCGGCGTTGTCCGCGCGCAGTTCGGTCGCGTACTGGCTCGTCATCGGAAAACTCCCGATGGCGCCGAGCGACGTGTCGAAGGAGTGGATCACGTTTCCGTAGATCTCCGCCACGTACAGCGTGCCACCGGTGAGCGCCAGGCCGTCGCTGCCATTGAGCCCGGGCGTGTACGCGAGTTCGTTGCCCACCGCGTCGTACTTGACCAGCGCCGAGGAGGCGAACCCCGCCGTGAAGCAGAGCACGTACACGTTGTCGGCGGCGTCCACGACGACACGGCCGCCTTCACGCGCCGCGTGCGGGTTGGCCCAGCTGCGCACGGGAGCGCCCGAGCTGGTGTAGCGCAGGACATCGCGATTCCAGTAGTCGAGCATCACGACGTCGCCGTTGGGCGCGAGCGCCATGGAACTGACGGCGGCCGTGGTGACCTGGCCGAGCAGCACGCCGGCGCGCGTGTAGCGATAGAGCCCGTTCACGGTACCGACCCACACCGTGCCGTCGGAATGGGGCAGCACGCCCGTGACGATGCCGCCGTTCACGGGAAACCAGCTGGTGGGGTTGCCGAGCTGGGCACGAGCGGTGGAGACGCTCGCCAGGCTCGTCACGGCGAGCAGCAGCATGAGGGAAAGAATGCGGCGCATGGGAATCCTCGTGGGGTGCGGGGCTGGAAGTGGCCCATGGAGAAATGAGAGGCGGGAATCTTATCGAACCCCGCCACCCCCACAAAGAAAAAAGCGCCGTCAGCGGGTCAGCGAATCGAGTTCCGCACGCGGCGTGGCCTCACCCTCGGCGGCCCCCTGCGCCCGGCCGATCGCGCCGGCACCCGGCAGGGTGCTCTCACCCAACACGCTGTCGCGCTGGGCTTCGGTCAGGGTGGAGGCGGGCTTGTCCTCGGCCGGCTTGCCGCAACCGGCGAGCGGCGCCGCGAGGACGGCGGCCAGAATCAGCAGGGCGATGGGTCGCATGTGCTCCTCCGAAGAGTCGGTCCGGGCGTCAGCGCCCGATCTCGGTCCGCACGGCGGGCGCGATGTCGAACCGCTCCGCAACTCCCATGTCGCCACTGAAGTGGTGCAGCGTGTCGAGCGCCAGCAACGCCGCGGCACGGCCGGCCGCGCTCCACGAGTACGCGAAGCCGCCCGACGTCACGGGCTGCGAGGCGTCGGCGGGCGGAGGCGGCGGCGGGAACGCGAACGCGATGTTCTGCGGCATGGCGCGCGCGCCGTTGCGAATGGCTTCGGGCGACAGCGCGGTGACCGACAGGATCATGCCGCGAGAGGCGCGACGCGACAGGTCGCCGCGACGCTTGGGCTCGCCGGGCCGGGGCTGGCGCTTGGGCGCCTGCATGGCGGGCGCGGGTGCGCCCACGACCACCTGCAGCGTCCACACGTCGTCGGATGGCGAGCCTTCGAGCAGGCGGAACCGGTTGGTGACGGCGACCGACGGCGTCCAGCCGGAGTAGCCGCCGCGCTCGGCCTTGAGCCGTTCGTCGGCGAACGTGCCGCGAAACGCGTTCATGAACTCCTCGCGAATGCCGGTGTCCGAGGGCAGGCCCTCGATGGCGACGAGCTGCACGAAGCGGGGTGAACCGACGGCGGCCGGCGTGGCGCCGAAGCGCGCGGAGTCCGCCTGCGTGGCGGCGAGCAGTCCGACGGCGAGCAGGAGTGCGTTCACGAGAGGCCTCCCTACTGAGGTTCGAGCGGCGCGGATTCCACCAGCCGGCGGCCGGTGGCGCGAGCCCGTTGCACCAGATCATCGGCCACACTGCCCGCTTTGTTGTCC
>JADLGX010000146.1 GCA_020849095.1 Candidatus Eiseniibacteriota bacterium | reverse complement strand
GGCGGCGCGGCGACGGGCGAGGGCGGCCGGCCCTCGCCCGTCGTGCGCCTGGGGCGCTGGGCTACCCGGCCACCCACGCGGCGATCTTTCCGGCCACCGCTTCTCCGGTGAAGCCGAAGTGCGCGGCCAGCGCGGGAGCGGGAGCCGACTCGCCGTAGCGGTCGATCCCGATGCAGAGGCCGGACTCGCCCACGATGCGGCGCCAGAATCCGGTGGTCGCCGCCTCGAACGACACGCGCCGCCCGCCCGGGGGCAGCACCGAGTCGCGCCACGCCGCGTCCTGCTCCAGGAAGATCGTCGGCGCCGGCATGCTCACGACGCGCGCGGCGATGCCCTGCGCGGCCAGCCGTGCGGCCGCGTCCACCGCGGCGCCCACTTCGGAGCCGGTCGCGACGATCGTCACGGCGCCGGGCGCGCTGTTCTCGACCAGCACGTAGCCGCCGCGGCGCAGGTGCGACGTCTCGAACGAGCCGGGGCGGGTGAGCACGGCGGTGTTCTGCCGGCTCAGCGCGATCAGCGTGGGTCCGTCCTTGCGTTCGATCGCGAGTCCCCAGGCGGCGGCGGTCTCGAGCCCGTCGGCGGGCCGGATCACGTGCAGATTGGGAATCACTCGCAGCGCCTCGAGATGCTCGACGGGCTGGTGCGTGGGGCCGTCCTCGCCCACGAAGATGCTGTCGTGCGTGAACACCCAGATGGACGGCAGCTTCATGATCGCCGACAGCCGGATGGAGGGCCGCGCGTAGTCGGTGAACACCAGGAACGACGAGCCGTACGGGATGAAGCCCGTGGCCAGCGCCATGCCGTTCATGATCGCGCCCATTCCATGCTCGCGGATGCCGAAGTGCAGGTTGCGCCCCGAGAAGTCGGTCTTCGAGACACTCGGCGAATCCTTGATGCGCGTCTTGGTGCTCGGCTCGAGGTCGGCGCTGCCGCCGACCAGCGCGGGCACCAGCGCGGCCGCGTGCTGCAACGACGTGTTGCCGTGCGCGCGCGTGGCGGCGCTGGCGGGATTGGCCTTCGCGCACAACTGCTCGACCAGATCGGAAGGCACGCGGCGCTCCATGATGGCGTCCCACTGCGCGGCGCGCGCGGGGTCGGCCGCGCGCCACGTCTTCATGCCCGCGTTCCACGCGTCGTACGAGCGGCGGTTCTCGGTGGCGCGCGCGGTGAAGCGCTCGCGCGCTTCGGCGGGCACATGGAACATGGGCGACTCGGGCCAGCCCAGGTTCTTCTTGGCGGCTGCCAGTTCTTCGGCGCCGAGCGGCTCGCCGTGCACGTGCGAGGTGTCCTGCTTGTGCGGCGCGCCGTAGCCGATGTGGCTGCGGCAGATCACCAGGCTGGGGCGCGACTCGTCGGCGATCGCTTCGGCCAGGCCGCGCGACAGGTCGGCGTGGTCGTAGGGATTCGCGCGCAGCACCTGCCAGCCGTAGGACTCGAACCGCTTGGCCACGTCCTCGCTGAACGCGAGCGACGTGTCGCCCTCGATGGTGATGTGGTTGTCGTCGTACACGAACACGATGTTGCCGAGGCCCAGGTGCCCGGCGAGCGAGGCCGCCTCGTGCGACAGCCCTTCCATGAGGTCGCCGTCGCCGCAGATGCCGAACACGCGCCAGTCCACCGGAGCGAACCCCGAGGTGTTGAAGCGCGCGGCGCCCATGCGCGCGGCGAGCGCCATGCCGACCGCGTTGCCGATGCCCTGGCCGAGCGGCCCGGTGGTCACCTCGACGCCGGGCGTCCAGCCGTACTCGGGATGTCCCGGCGTGCGGCTGCCCAGCTGGCGGAAGCTCTGGAGATCTTCCATGGACACTTCGAAGCCCGCCAGGTGCAGCGTCGAGTAGAGCAGCGCCGAGCCGTGGCCCGCGCTGAGCACGAAGCGGTCGCGCCCCGCCCACGCGGGATCCTGCGGCTGCCAGCGCATGAACTTCGTCCACATGGTGTAGGCCACGTCGGCCATGCCCATGGGCATGCCGGGGTGGCCCGACTTGGCCTTTTCCACGGTGTCGGCCGCGAGAAAGCGCAGCGTGTTCACGGCCAGCTGATCGAGCTTGTCGTTGGAGGGGGCGGTGGAAACGCTGCTCACGTTCTGCCTCCGGAATGCCGGGAGTGGATGAGTCGGGGCCTCGCGGCCGCTGGCCGCTCGGGGTCGGCGAAGTATCGGCCGCGAAGCGGGGTCAGCGCACCATCGCGCGGGCGGCGGCTCCCCACAGCGCGGTCTTGGGGTCGAGCACGACGGAAACGGGAATGCGGGTGAGCACCGGGCTCAGCCGGCCCTTCTCGAAGAAGGCCTGCATGAACGAGCCGCGCCGGATGGCGGGCAGCATGCGTGGCGCGATCCCGCCGCCCACGTAGATGCCGCCCAGCGCGAGCGCCTTGAGCGCCAGGTTGCCGGCCTCGGCGCCGTAGATCTGCAGGAAGCGGTCGAGCACGAGCCGCGCGCGCTCGCACGAGCCGTCGAGCGCGGTCTCGGTGACCACGGCGGCCGGCTGCTCGGCGCGGTCGAACGCCATCGCCACCTCGGGCGGCTCCTGGCCACGGCGCGTCTCGCGGTAGAAGCGGTACAGGTCGGCGAGCCCGGGGCCCGACAGGATGCGCTCGTAGCTCACGCGACCGTACTTGCCGCGCAGCCACAGCAGCAGTTCGTCCTCGAGCGAGTCGCGCGAGCCGAAGTCGGTGTGCCCGCCCTCGGATGCCATCGGGCGCCACGAGTCGCCGTCCTGCACGAGGATGGCCTCGCCCAGCCCGGTGCCGGCGGCGATCAGCGCGCGGTTGCCCGGCCCCGGCACGCCCGGCTGCAGCACGAGCAGGTCGTCGGTGCCGAGCGTGGACAGCCCCCACGCGTTGGCCTCGAGGTCGTTGAGCAGCTGCACGGGCGCGCCGAGCGATGCGCTCATGGCGTCGCCGTCCACGTGCCACGGCAGGTTGGTGGTGATGCAGGCGTTGCCCGAGACCGGCCCGGCGATGCCGAACACGCAGCGGGAGGGCTTCACGCCGGCGCCGGCGAGGAACTGCCGCACGAGCGCGTCCAGCGAGGGAGAGCCGTTGGTGGGCAGGCGCTCTTCACGGACGGGCGAGCGCGGGTGCGCGCCGTCTTCGAAGAGTGCGAGTTGGGCTTTGGTGCCACCGATGTCGCCAGCGAGGATCACGCGCGGCATCCTAATGGGCGCGCCCGGCACGCGCCAGCGGCGCGCGCGCGACGCCACGCGCGATCTCCGTAGCCACGCGCGGCGGCCCGGCGTTAACGTGCGGCTCGCCCGCACGCGCACTCCTTTCGAGGGAATCATGCCGTCCGATCCGACCGACTCCGCACTGCCGGAACTCACGCGCGACGAACTCCGCCGCTACAGCCGTCACCTGACGCTCGACGAGGTCGGGCTCGACGGGCAGCGCCGGCTCAAGGGCGGCAGCGTGCTCGTGGTGGGCTGCGGTGGGCTGGGTTCGCCGGCCGCGCTCTACCTGGCCGCCGCGGGCGTGGGGCGCATCGGGCTCGTGGACTTCGACGCGGTGGACGAGAGCAACCTGCAGCGCCAGATCGCGCACGGCACCGCGCAGATCGGGCGGCCCAAGCTGGACTCCATGCGCGCGCGACTGGCCGACCTCAATCCGCACGTCACGGTCGAGACGCACGACCTGCGGCTGTCGAGCGACAACGCCCTCGACGTGGTCCGCCGCTACGACGTGGTGCTGGACGGCACCGACAACTTTCCGGCGCGCTACCTGGTGAACGACGCGTGCGCGCTGCTGGGCAAGCCGCTCGTGTACGGCAGCATCCTGCGCTTCGAGGGGCAGGCGAGCGTGTTCGATGCCGCCAACGGCCCCTGCTACCGCTGCCTGTTTCCGCAGCCGCCCGAGCCGGGCGTGGTGCCCTCGTGCGCCGAGGCCGGCGTGCTCGGCGTGCTGCCCGGCGTGATCGGCAGCATCCAGGCGAACGAGGCGATCAAGCTGCTGCTGGGCGCGGGCGACACCTTGCTCGGCCGTCTGCTCCTGTACGACGCCTGGGCGATGCGCTTTCGCGAAGTGCGCCTGGCGAAGGATCCCGCGTGCCCGTTGTGCGGCGAAGGCGCGACGATCCGCGAACTGGTGGACTACGAGGAATTCTGCGGCGCGGGGCGCGCGACTGCGGCTGTCGAGGAATCGTCGGCGCCGCGCCACTTGTCGGCTGGCGAGGTGATCGCCATGCGCGCGCGCGGGGAGCGCTTCACGCTGCTCGACGTCCGCGAGGCCTTCGAGCTGATGATCGCCTCCGTGCCGGGCGCGGTGAACATTCCGCTCGGCATCGTGCCCCTGCGGGCCCACGAACTGGACGACTCGCACCCGGTCGTGGTCCTGTGCCACCATGGCGGCCGCAGCATGGCCGCGGCACAGTGGTTGTCGGGTCACGGGCACCGGCTGGTCTTCAATCTGGATGGCGGCATCGACGCGTGGTCGCTCCTCGACTCGAGCGTGCCCCGCTACTGATCGTCCGCAACGATTCGCAGGGAGGAAGCAAGTCCATGGATCTCGGACTGCACGGCGCGCATCGCTTCGCCACGGCCGTCGCGGCCACGCTCGCACTCGCGCTGCTCACCGGCTGCGCGGTCAATCCGGCCACGGGCAAGCGCGAGTTCTCGCTCGTCAGCGCCGAGCAGGAGCTGCAGATCGGCCGCGAAGGTTACGCCGCGGCCATCGCCGAGTACGGCGACTACGACGACGCGCGGCTGCAGGCGTACGTGGACTCGGTCGGCCAGCGCGTCGCCAGGGCGAGCGAACTGCCCAACCTCGAGTGGCACTTCACCGTGCTCGACGATCCGGTGGTGAACGCGTTCGCCATGCCCGGCGGTTACATCTACATCACGCGCGGCATCCTGGCGCACCTGAGCTCCGAGGCGCAGCTGGCCGGCGTGCTGGGGCACGAGATCGGGCACGTCACCGCGCGCCACTCCGCCAAGCGCATCACGCAGCAGCAGATCGCCGGGCTGGGGCTGGGGCTGGCCGGCGCGTTCTCGGAGACCTTCCGGCGCTACAGCGGCGCGGCCGAGCAGGGGCTGGGCCTGCTGCTGCTCAAGTACGGGCGCGACGACGAATCGCAGGCCGACGCGCTGGGCATTCGCTACTCCCTCGCGGCCGGCTACGACCCGCGCGAGATTCCCGCCACGTACGCCATGCTCAAGCGCATCGGCGAGCGCGCGGGCAGCACGCTGCCGTTCTACCTGAGCACCCATCCGGACCCGGGCGATCGAGAACAGCGCACGACCGCGCTCGCCGCCACCGCGGCCACGGGGCACACCGGGCTTGCGATTCGCCAGCAGGGCTACCTCGGCCGGCTTCGCGGCGTCGTGTTCGGGCCCGATCCGCGCGGCGGGTACTTCGAGGGCGCGCGCTTCTACCACCCGACGCTCGGATTCGAGATGAGCTTCCCCGAGGGCTGGGCCACGCAGAACGGTCACTCGGCGGTGATCACGCAGGAAGGGCAGAAGCAGGCGTTCGCCCAGCTCACGATGGCGCCCAACGCCGGCACGCAGTCGCCCGCCGAATACGTGGCGGCGCTCAAGCGCGACGGGCGCGTGGCCTCGGCGGCGGGCACGAGCACCACCATCGGCGGCTGGCCCGCCTGGGTGGGACACGTGACCGTGCCGGCCGCGCAGGGCGCGACGACCGGGGCCACGTTGTTCGCCGCGTGGGTGCGGCAGTCACCCGACCGGTTGCTCCAGGTGCTGGGTCAGGGCGCCGCGGTGGGGGACGCCAACGACGCGAAGCTGTCGGCGCTCGCGCACTCGATGCGCCCGCTGCAGGACGCGCGGCGCGCGACGCCCGTGCCGGACAAGATCGTGGTGGCTCCCGCGCCCGCCGCGGGGACGTTTTCCGCCGTCCTGGCGCGGCTCGGGCCGTGCGCGGTGGCGATCGACGATGCCGCCATCCTCAATGGAGTGTCCGCCGATGCCGCGGTGTCGGCGGGGCAGTGGCTCAAGACCGTCGCACCCGGAAAGAAACAGTGAGCGCGGCGCCCTGCGGGTCGCGTCCACGCCATGTTCAGTTGCTTGACCATCCACGACATGCCGGAGACTTCGTGCCAGCGTTCACAATCCGGTTGACACGCTGGGGACACTTCCTTAGGGTGCCGCACGGCCATGAATAAGACCATCGCCTCAGTGCTCGTCATTGCGACCCTCGCGGTCGCCAGCGTCGCGTTGTCCCAGTCGTTCGGCGTGCAGTTGGGCGCGAACAAGGGACCGACGCAACCCATCAAGTTCAGCCACAAGATCCACGCCGGCAAACTGCAGATGGATTGCAGGTTCTGCCATTACGGCGCGTACAAGTCGCAGTGGGCGAACATCCCCGCGATGAGCACGTGCATGGGCTGCCACAAGATCGCCGTCGCCGATCGCCCCGAGATCATCAAGCTCACGGGCTTCTGGGACCGCGGTGAGCAGATCCCGTGGGTCAAGGTCCATGAACTGCCCGACCACGTGAAGTTCAATCACAAGCGTCACGTGCAGTCCGGCTACGCCTGCCAGGAGTGCCATGGTCCCGTGCAGGAGATGGACGTGGTCTACCAGTATTCCTCTCTGAAGATGGGGTGGTGCGTCAGCTGCCACCGCCAGAACCTCAACGACCAGAAGCGTCCGGCGACCATGGACTGCCTGGTCTGCCATCACTAGAGGACCCATGTCGGATTCCGTGGTCTTCAGCCGTCGCGACTTCCTCAAGCTCGTCGGCGTGGGTGTGGCCGGTGCGGCGGCGGGTTGCGCCAAGCCGCCGGCGGACAAGCTCTATCCCTACCTCGTCGCTCCGGACGACATCCTCCCGGGCGTGCCCTACTTCTACGCGAGCACGTGCCGCGAATGCCCGGTGGGCTGCGGCGTCGTGGTGCGCGCGCGCGAAGGCCGCGCCATCAAGATCGAGGGCAACACGCAGCACCCGATCGGCCAGGGCGGGCTGTGCGCCCGCGGCCAGTCGAGCCTGCAGGGGCTGTACGACCCGGACCGCGTCAAGTCGCCCATGGTGCGCACGGGCACGACGTGGAAGAGCGTCACGTGGGACGAGGCCGTCGCCACGGTCGGTGAAAAGCTGGGCGCCGCGCGGGGCAGGACGCTCCTGCTGACGGGGCTCGAGTCCGGATCGCTGCGCGCGCTCGAAGGGGCGATCGCCGCTGCCGCCGGAGCGCGTCACGTGATGTGGGAGGCGTTCGGCTACGAGGCCGTGCGCGCCGCGAACCTGAAGACGTTCGGAGTCGCGGGGATGCCGCGCTACGCGTTCGAGTCCGCGCGCTGCGTCGTGTCTTTCGGCGCCGACTTCCTCGAAACCTTCGGCCAGCCCGTCTCGCAGGCGCGCGGCTTCGCCGCCATGCGCGCCAAGCACGAGGACGGCGCCGGTCACTTTATCTCCGTCGAGCCGCGGCTGGGCCTGACCGGCGCGAACGCCGACGAATGGGTGGCGGTCAGGCCGGGCACCGAGCTGTCGCTGGCGCTGGGCATGGCGCACGTCATCCTGGCCGAGAACCTCGGACCGGCGCTCGCCGAGCGCGGCGCGCTCGTGTCCGCCGTCGCGGCGTTCACGCCCGAGGCCGTCGCGGCGCAGACCGACGTCCCGGCCGAGACCATCCAGCGCATCGCGCGGCTCTTCGCCGCCTCCAAGGGGCACGGCCTCGCGGTGGCCGGCGGCATCGCCACGCAGGGCGCCAACGCCACGGCGCTGGTCGCCGCGGTCAACCTGCTCAACTACGCCGCGGGCAACGTGGGCAACACGGTGCTGTTCGACCGTCCGCTCGCGCTCGACGGCCTGGCTTCGTTCGCCGAGTTCGCCGCGCTGACGCAGGAGATGGCGGACGGCGCCTTCGACCTGGCGTTCGTGCACGGCGCCAACCCGGCGTACGCCACCCCGGCCTGGGCGGGTTTCGCCGACGCGTTCGGCAAGGTGGGCTACAAGGTTTCGCTCTCGGGCACGCTCGACGAGACGGCCGCGCTCTGCGACATGATCCTGCCGTCCTCGCACGCGCTCGAAAGCTGGGGCGATGCGCAGACCGCGAAGGGTGTGTGGTCGCTGCAGCAGCCGGGCATGCGGGCGCTGCCGATGTTCGAATCGCGCGCGACCGGCGACACGCTGATCGCGGTCGCCACCGCCGCCGGCCTCACCGGCTCGTGGGGCGCCACCGCATTCGACGACCTCAAGGCGCGCTGGGCCGCGGTGCACTCGCGCTTCGGCAACGGCCGCTCGTTCGAGCAGTTCTGGCTCGACTCGGTGCAGGCCGGCGGCGTTTGGGAACCGGCGGCAAACACGGCCGTGCGCTGGACGGGCACGCCGTCGTTCACCGCTCCGGCTCCGGTCGAGGGTGAGTTCGCTCTGCTCGTGACCCCTTCGAACAACTTCTACGACGGCCGCGGCGCCAACAAGCCGTGGCTGCAGGAACTCCCCGACATGACGTCGAAGGCCGTCTGGGGATCCTGGGCCGAGATTCATCCCGAGGTGGCCGCCAAGCTCGGCGTCAAGAACGGCGAAGCCGTCGTGATCGAGACGAGCGCGGGCAAGCTCGAGGTTCCGGCCTACCTGTACAAGGGCATCCGCAAGGACGCCGTCGCGCTGTCGCTCGGCCAGGGGCACTCGGCCTACGGGCGCTACGCGCAGAGCCGCGGCGTCAACGCGCTCGCGCTGGTTCCCAAGGGCACCGACGAGGCTTCGGGCGCGCTCGCCTACCAGGGCGCCGCCGCCAAGCTGTCGCGCGGGACCAAGGCCATGGCGCTGTACCTGCAGCAGGCCGAGAAGAACCAGCACGGTCGCGAGATCGCGCAGGTCATTCCGGTCGCCGCGCTGCTCGCCGGCTCCGCGCACGGCAACGGTCACGCCGCCGCGGGTGAAGGGCACGGGCACTCGCTCGGCCGCCTCACCGAGAAGGGCGGTATCCTCTCCGAAGAAGTGCAGCAGAAGCCCGGCAAGTACACCGAGCCGCTGGCGCGCCCCGAGGGCTACCAGCCTCCGGCCCACTCCATTTCGGCCTTCGAGCCCAAGGAGAAGGTCCGCCACCCGCGCAGCAACCCGGTCACCGAGGGCAGCTACGGCAAGAACGCCAAGCATCGCTGGGCGATGGCGATCGACCTGACCGCGTGCAACGGCTGCTCCGCCTGCGTGGTGGCCTGCTACGCCGAGAACAACATCCCGGTCGTCGGCCCCGAGCTGATCCACAAGGGCCGCGAGATGGCCTGGATCCGCATCGACCGCTTCGAGGACAAGCTCTCGGGCGGCGCGAACGACGTGCGCTTCATTCCCAGCATGTGCCAGCACTGCAGCGACGCGCCCTGCGAGATGGTGTGCCCGGTCTACGCGACCTACCACAATCCCGAAGGACTCAATGCGCAGGTCTACAACCGCTGCGTGGGCACGCGGTACTGCTCCAACAACTGCCCGTACAAGGCGCGCGCGTTCAACTGGTTCGACTACTCGGCGCCCGAGAAGACGACGTTCGCCTTCCCGGAGCCGCTCAACTGGCAGCTGAATCCCGACGTCACCGTGCGCTCCAAGGGCGTCATGGAGAAGTGCACGATGTGCGTGCAGCGCATCCTGGAAGGCAAGGGCAACGCGCGCGACGAAAAGCGCGACCTGCGCGACGGCGAGATCCAGACCGCCTGCGCCCAGACCTGCCCCACGCAGGCCATCACGTTCGGCGACCTCGCGGATCCCGCGAGCGCCGTGCACGCGAAGAGCTACGGAGAGCGCAAGTACTGGGTGCTCGAGGAGCTTCACACGCGTCCGGGCGTGACGTACCTGCAGAAGATCCAGCGTGAAACCACGAACGAGGGCCACGCGTGAGCTCCGCCATTTCGAAGAACATCGCCGTCGACGGCGTGAATGACGTTCCCGACCGTCCGGTCACCCAGAAAACGCTCAATGACGACGTCCTGAGCATGGTGGGCTGGCCGGGCAAGGTGTGGTGGGCGCTGTTCCTGTTCGACCTCATCGTGCTCGCGGTGGCCCTGGCCGCCGTTCGCAACCTGATCGTGCAAGGCTGGGGTGTGTCCGGCTTCATGCGCCCCGTCATGTGGGCCGTGGACATCACGAACTTCGTGTTCTGGGTCGGCATCGCGCACTGCGGCACGCTGGTGTCCGCCGTGCTCTTCCTGTTCCGGTCGCACTTCCGCCGGGCCGTTTACCGGATCGCCGAGGCGATGACCGTGTTCGGGGTGCTGACGGCAGCCATGTTCCCGGCCATCCACACCGGCCGCCCGTGGTTCGACTACTGGCTGTTCCCGTACCCCAACCAGCGCCAGCTGTGGACCAACATCCGCTCGCCGCTGGAGTGGGACGTGTTCGCCGTGAACACGTACCTGACCGTCTCGAGCATCTTCTTCCTGGTCGGACTGATTCCCGACTGCGCCGCCGCGCGCGACCGGGCCAAGCACCCGGTGCTCAAGCTCATTTACACGATCTTCTCGTTCGGCTGGACCGGCGCGAACTACCAGTGGAAGCACTTCTACGGCGCGTACCTGTTCTTCGCCGCGCTGGCCACGCCGCTCGTGTTCTCGGTGCACAGTGTCGTGTCGTGGGACTTCGCGATGGCGCAGACGCCCGGCTGGCACTCGACGCTCTTCGCCCCGTACTTCGTGGCGGGCGCCATCTTCTCGGGCGTCGGCATGGTGATCTTCCTGCTGGTCATCATCCGCAAGGGCTTCAACCTCCAGCACCTGGTCACGATCGACCACATGGAGAAGCTGGCCAAGCTGGTGCTGCTCACCTCGTGCATGGTCGGCTACTCGTACCTGACCGAGTTCTTCATGGCCTGGTACGGACCCAGCAAGGCCGAGCGCGACGTGTTCTGGTTCCGCGCCACCGGCCACTACTGGTGGGCGTTCTGGATCATGTTCAGCTGCAACGTCATCTTCCCGATGTCGCTCTGGTTCAAGCCCGTGCGCCGGAACATGACCGCGCTGCTGGTGCTGAGCATCCTCGTGAACATCGGCATGTGGTTCGAGCGCTTCGTGATCATCGTCACGTCGCTGACCCGCACCTTCAATCCCGCGAACTGGTTCTACTACAAAATCTCGATCACGGAGCTCGCGCTGATCGTGGGCTCGTTCGCGTGGTTCTTCATGTTCTTCCTCGTGTTCGTGCGCGTGCTGCCGGCCTTCTCGATCTCGGAGATCAAGGAGACCCTCCCGATGCCCAAGAGGAGGGCGCACTGATGATCAACAAGCTGCTGGACGGGCTCCTGAACCCGCCGACGCCCAAGTTCCACGGTGTGATGGGCATCTGGTACTACGTGGACGACGCCACCGACGCCGTGACGGCGCTGCGCGGCGCGGGCCACAAGAACCTCAACGTGTTCTCGCCGGTTCCGCACCACGAGATCGAGCACGCCCTCGAGCAGGGCCCGTCGCTGGTGCGATGGGTCACCGCTGTCGGCGGCTTTCTCGGCGTGACGGGCGGCTTCGCGCTTTGCTTCTACTCGATGGGGTCGTGGCCGCTGGTGATCGGCGGCAAGGAACTGTTCTCGGTTCCGCCGATGACCGTGCTCGGGTACGAGTCCATGATTCTCGTCGCCGGCCTGAGCAACCTGCTCGGCATGCTGGCGCTGGGCCGCCTGCCGCAGCTCAAGCAGGTCGCGCCCTACGATCCGCGCTTCCAGGAGGACCGCATCGGCATCTGGGTGCCCTGCTCCGCCGCCGAAGCCGCCAAGATCGAAGCTCTCATGAAGGGCCACGCGGCCGAGGAGGTGCAGGTCCATGCTTAGGGGCAAGCTCCTTCTCGCGTTCATCGCGCTGTGGTCCGTGTCGTTCCAGCAGGGTTGCCAGGACCTGACGCAGTCGCTCACGCACCTGTCGTACTACCCGATCCGCGACATGCGGCAGACGGTGGTGCTCGACCCGCAGCGTGGCGATCCGATGAACCCCAAGTGGCGTCCGTTCCGCGGTCCCGACTCGCTCGCGGTGCCGTCCATCGGCCGCGACCTGTACGTGGGCGAGGCGCCGTACGACGCGATGGCCGATGCGCTCCAGTCGCCGTTCGCATCCGACGACGCGTCGATCGTGCGCGGCGATTCGCTCTTCCACCAGACGTGCTGGACCTGCCACGGCAAGACGCTCATCGGTGACGGGCCGTCCGCGGCGCTGTTCATGCCGCCGCCCGACCTGCTCGCGCAGGCCACCCGCGAGCGCTCCGACGGGTTCATCTTCTCGTACGTTCGACATGGTGGCGTGGTGATGCCCTCGTTCGGCAACGCCATGTCGGCCCACGACACGTGGGACCTCGTCCACTACATCCGTCACCAGCAGAAAGTCAGCCCGCGATGAGCCACGAGGCCGTTCTCAGGGATATCGCCAGCAAGCTGCCGGTCAAGCCGAGCGCCCAGAAGCGCCAGATCTTCTTCGCGCTGATCGTGGTGGGCATTGCGGCGTTCGCCTACCTGTTCCTCACCAACCCGCTGCGCGCGTGGGGCGCCTGGACGATCAACACGCTCTACTTCCTGGGCATCGCCATGGGCGGCATCGCGCTCGGCTGCGCCATCCGGCTGGCCAACGGCCGCTGGGGCGGGCCGATCATGCGCATCTCCGAGTCCTTCTCGGCGTTCCTGCCGTTCGGGATCGGCGCCATGGCCATTCTGCTTTTCGCCGGCATCTGGACCTACCTGCCGTGGGTGAAGCACGTCGAGCCGCGCCAGGTTCCGTTCCTCAACGTGCCGTTCCTGTACATCCGCACGCTCGGCGGGCTGCTGCTCTTCTGGATGCTCGCGAAGAAGCTGGTGGACATTTCCATGCGCCGCGACCTCAACGCCATCAAGCCGTACGTGGCGGGCGAGCTGAAGGCCGACTACGACAAGCGCACCGCCAACTGGAAGGGTGATCAGGCCGAGGCCGACCACTACCGCCACGAGGCCGCGCACCTGGCGCCCCAGCTGGCGCTGCTGTTCGTGGTCGTGTTCAGCGTGATGGCGTGGGACTTCATCATGGCGCTGACGCCCAACTGGGTGAGCGCGCTGTTCGGCTGGTTCGTGTACGCGGGTGCGTTCATCACCGCGGTGGCCATGACCAGCCTGCTGGCCGCGCAGCTACGCACGCGCTACAAGCTCGAGGCCTACATCTCGACCAACATGTTCTGGGACATCGGCAAGATCCTCTTCGCCTGGTGCGTGTTTTGGGGCTACCTGTTCTGGTCGCAGTACCTGCCCATCTGGTACGCGAACATGCCCGAAGAAACCTGGTGGGTGTTCGTTCGGTTCGAGGAGCCGTGGCGGACGCTGTCGTTCGTCGCGTTCACGCTGATCTTCGTGATCCCGTTCCTGGGCATGCTGAACAAGACGAGCAAGACCAACCCGATGCTGCTTTCCATGTTCGCGATCATCGCCATGGTGGGCATCTGGGTGGAGCGCCACGTGCTGGTGATGCCGTCGCTGAACGCCGAGCAGGTGTGGGTGGGGCTTCCCGAGATCGGCGTGACGCTGGGATTCCTCGGGCTGTTCGGCCTGACCACGCAGAACTTCCTCGCGCGCTACCCGGTGGTCCGCGTCGTCGACGTGTTAGAGAACGCCGGGGGCCACGGGCACTGACATTCTGTGGATTCGCACAGCGCCCGGGTTCTCCCCAGTGGGATGGCCCGGGCGCTTTGCTTTGCGCCGTGGGGGAGTGGGCGAAGCGAGTCACGAGTGCCGGGATGGCGAAACTGGCAGACGCAGCGGACTTAAAATCCGCTGGGCCGCAAGGCCCGTCCGGGTTCGATTCCCGGTCCCGGCACCATTGCCCTCGAAGGGCGCCCATGGATTTTCGGTTGAAAACGGTCACAAGATGGCCGATTCTCCGGCCATCGACTCCAGTTGGGCTCCGAAAGGAGCTCGCTGGTCCCCCCGGGGTTGCGACCCCGGGGGATTTTTTTTGACGGCGGCGTGGGAGGGGTGGGGTGCGGAGAGTTGCCTTCTTGATCGACGGATTCAACCTTTACCACTCGCTGGACAAGGCCAGCGGTGACCTCGGCGGTGCACAGACCAAGTGGCTTGATCTCATCGGGCTTTGTTCAAACTACCTGCCGCAGATCGGTAATGGTGCGGAGGTGGAGTCGGTCCACTATTTCTCGGCACCGGCAGGGCACGTGGAGCAGGCCGAGCCCGGAGCGCTGGATAGACATTGGGCGTACATCCGAGCCATCGAGTCGACGGGCGTGACTGTGGAGTTGGGGAACTTCAAGGCGAAGCAGCGAAAGTGCCCTCACTGCCAGCAGCCGATCGTTTCGCACGAGGAAAAGGAGACCGACGTCGCGATCGCGGTCCGCCTGCTCGACCTGCTCTGGTCGAAAAGCTGCGATGCCGTTGCGGTCGTGAGTGCAGACAGCGACCTTTCGCCCGCGATTCGGCTGGCGATGAAGCGGTTCCCGGGCACGCAGATCTATTGCCTGTTCCCGTACGGTCGAGGCAGCTTCGATCTTCACGCATTGGCTACCAAGGTCATCCGGCTCAGAAGTGCCGCGTACCGGCAGCACCAACTGCCGGACCCGGTTGGTCTTCCTGATGGCTCTATCATTGCCAAGCCCTCGGCCTGGTAGCGAGTGCCGGTACGAAGGCGGCCTCCGGGATCGTTAAGCGTCGATTGATTGGCGCGTCATTGTTCGCGGCCGGATGAATGCTGCAGGGCCGCTCCAGGATGAACCTTGCTGCCCGGCATCCGGCTGTGTTCCTGCGTCCTGGGCGGCCAGATACTTCGGCAGACTCAAGATCGCGAGCCACGCGACGCGGGTTTCCCAGCCGGGGCCCGGTGGAGCTTGGCGCTGTCGCGCGGTGGCGCACTGTGGTTTCCCATTCCTGCCGCGATCGCGTCCGTCCCCCCACGCAGTGCGGCTGCTCTTCTCATCGGAGGCCGCATGTCCTGGTCCACTTCGAGCGTGCGCCGGCTCGTGATGCCGGCCCTTACGCTCTTCTTGTGTGTATCGAGTCCGTCCATGGGCCGTGCATCGACCGCTGCATACGATGGAAATTGGCAGTTGCCCAACTCGACCGGCGCCACGCCGGCAGCGCGGCGCGACCTCGCCGCCATTCACGATCCGGTGCGCGATCGCATGGTCGTCCTGGCGGCCGACGGGCGCACGTGGGTCCGCGATTTCACAGGCACTTCGTGGACACAGCTCTCCACCTCAACATTCGCTCCGGGGTCGGGCTTCGAACGCGCGGTCTACGATGCGGTGAACGATCGCATGGTGGTCATTGACGCGCTGATGCACGTCTACTCGCTGCCGCTCGCGGCCCCGACGGCGTGGGTGCAGCACACGGTCACGGGGGCCGCTCCCGTCGCGCGCATGTTCTTCGCCGTCTGCTACGACGCACCGCGTGGCCGCCTGCTGATGTACGGCGGTGGCCCGTACACGGGGCTCTTCAACGATCTCTGGGCGCTCGATCTGGGCGCGTCGATGCAGTGGACGCAGATTCAGCCCGGCGGTTTGCCTCCGCCCGCATCGTGGGGGCCGATTGCCGTCTACGACCCGACACGCGACCAGGTCGTTGTCGGAATGGGAACGGGGGCCGGGGGGTACGAGAACAGGCTGTGGAGCGTTTCACTCGGAGGCGCACCGGCGTGGAGCGCCATCACGACCTCGGGTGCGGTTCCGAGTGGCCGTACGCTTGGTTTTGCCGCTTACGACCCGGGCGACGATGCCATCGTGCTCTTCAGCGGCTATCCCGTTTCCACGCAGGACCTGTGGGAACTCCAGCTTGGAGCAACGCCGTCGTGGGTGGAGCTCCATCCGACCGGTACTGCACCGGCCGGGCGCTGGTCCGGCTCCGCCATGTACCGTGCCGCGGACGACGAAGTCGTCCTCTTCGGCGGCTTCGACGGTGCCACATCGTCGGTCGACGTCTGGCGACTCGCCCGGCCGCCGCTGAACGGCGCGCCGATGATTCAGGCGTTCTCACCGCTGGGAGGGCAGGTCGGCGATCTGGTCACGATCAGCGGTTCACGATTGGAGTCCGTGAACCAGGTGTCGTTCAACGGCACGCCCGGCACGATCGAGAGTGTCTCGTTCCACTCTATCCAGACTCGGGTTCCCGATGCGGCGAACACCGGGCCCATCACGGTTGCGGGGCCAAGTGGCAGTTCCACCAGTTCGCTCGACTTCGTGGTGGGCGAGCTGCCGCTGATCACCTCGGCGAATCCGGACTCGGGCCTGGCCGGCGAAACGATCACTCTGCACGGTGCCCACTTCACCGGCGCTTGGGTGGTACGCATCGGCGCCTCACAGCCGCTGTCCTTCACCGTTCTGTCCGATATGGAGATGACACTGGTTCTCGACAGCACAGTGGCCTCGGGCCCGGTTCAGCTGACCACCGTCATCGGCATCGGAACAAGCGCGTTTTCGGTCCGCCGCGTGGCCGACAATCCGGTGCCGCTGCTGCAGGCCGTGCGGGACGTGCGTGGCGACCAGGGCGGCAAGGTCTCGCTCTCGTGGCGCGCGAGCGACTTCGACCGCTCCGGGTATCGAGTGGTGTCGGGCTATCGCGTGTGGCGTCGCGGCCAGCCGCCGCTCGCGACGTTGCCGGGCGCCGCGCTTCCCTCGGGATGGATGGCTCGTCCGGCCGAAGGCGGAGCTGCGCACTCGCCGCCGGTCGAGTACTGGGAGGCCATCGCCACGCTGCCGGCCGCTTTCCTGCGCGGCTACGCCTACACCGCGCAGACGCCCGCCGACTCGACCGAGGGCGACCCGGCGTGGACGGCCTTCTTCGTACAGGCGCTGACCGCCGATGCGTACACGTTCTACAACTCCGTCGTGGACTCGGGCTACTCGGTGGACAATCTGGCGCCCCCCACGCCCACGCCTTTCGCGGTCACGTACACGCCCGGCGGCAACACGCTGCACTGGCGCGGGCGCGCGCTGGCCGACCTGCGCGGCTACCAGGTGCATCGCGGCGCCAGTTCGACGTTCGCTCCTTCGGCCGCCACGCTGGTGGTCACGACGGGCGACACGACGTACGCCGACATTCCGGGCGGGCATTACTACAAGCTCGCGGCCATCGACGTGCACGGCAATCTCAGCCGGTTCGTGTCGGCTTCGCCCAACCAGCCGGTGGCAACGCTCGCGTCGTTCGTGAACGCGTCCCGCGAACGCGAGCGCATCGCACTCACCTGGTACTCGGGCGGCAATCCCGGGCTCGAGGCGAACGTCTACCGGCGCACCGCGGACTCGGACTGGCAGCTGCTTCGCGCCATTCTCGCGGACGGCGACGGCTACCTGCGCTTCGAGGACGGCGAGGTCGCGGACGAAGTGCGCTACGGCTACCGCCTGGGCATCGTCGAGCCGGACGCCAGCGAGACCCTGCTGGGCGAAACCTGGGTGGATCCGGTGCGCATGCAGTTCGCCATCATCGGCGCCGGCGCCAATCCCAGCCGCGACGGACGCGTGTCGCTTTCGTTCGCGCTCCCCGCGGCGTCGAGCGCCCGCGTGCAGCTCTTCGACATCGCCGGCCGCGAAGTGGAGAGCCGCCCGCTGGCAGGGG